>NZ_JBEXYB010000005.1:0-248515 GCF_040630715.1 Streptomyces sp. NPDC005752
CGCGCGCGGCGCGCGACCCCCGCTGGCGGCCCCCCCCCGCGGCTCTTCGTACGTGCGTCTGGGGGAAAGCCCTCAGGGAGTCAGGGGATCAGCGGCGGGCGGTCCGCGCCCGGGCCGTCGTCGGGGCGGGGGCGCGCGGGTGTGCCGTCCTCCCGGATGACCTCCCCCTGGACCACCTTGCCGTCGGGCCGGTGGATACGGGCCTGCTGGAAGGCGCCCGAGATGCCTCCCGGAGCCGCCGCCCTCATCCGGCGGTCGAGGGAGCGTTCCGCGTAGCGTCCGAGCACGGAGCGGACGGGGGGCAGCAGGAGCAGCAGTCCCGCCGCGTCGGAGATCAAGCCGGGGATCAGCAGAAGCAGGCCGCCGAGCATCAGGAGGCCGTTGCCCTTGCTGCCGCTCCGGGGCTCGGCCGGGGTGGCGGGAGCGCCGGGCTGCCCCGGCATCTGCTGGAGGGTCTCGGTGAGGTTGCGGAAGGCCCGCCGGCCCGCCCGCTTGATCACCGCGGCACCGAGCACGGCGCCGGCGACCAGGATCAGCAGCACGGTGAAGCCGTTCGCCGCGTCGGCCACGACGGTCAGCAGCCAGATCTCCAGCACCAGCCAGGCGGCGACGCCCAGCGGCAGGAGGGTGCGGGCGCGTGAGCGCCGTGGACGGGTCGGAGGCGGTGTGCCGGTCGTCATGCCCCCAGTGTGCCTGTACCGGCGTGCAGGCGGCGTAAGGGGGTGATCATGAGGCCGCGGACGGGACCGGTCAGGGACCCTTGCGTCCCAGCACCTTGTTGGCCCGGCCGGTGATGCCCCAGCCGGTGACGCGCCACAGCGCCTCGACGAGGATGTCGCGGCTCATCTTGGAGTCGCCGATCTCCCGCTCCATGAAGGTGATCGGCACCTCGACGACGTGATAGCCCGCCTCGACGGCCCGCCGGGCGAGGTCGACCTGGAAGCAGTACCCCTGCGAGGCGACCTCGTCGAGACCGAGACCGTCCAGGGTCCCGGTGCGGAAGGCCCGGTAACCGCCGGTGACGTCGCGCACCGAGAGGCCCAGCAGCATCCGGGAGTAGAGGCTGCCGCCGCGCGAGATCATCTCGCGGTGCCTGGGCCAGTTGACCACCCGGCCGCCGGGGACCCATCGCGAGCCCAGGACCAGGTCGGCGCCCTTCAGCGCGGTGAGGAGTCGGGGCAGTTCCTCGGGCTGGTGCGAGCCGTCCGCGTCCATCTCGACCAGGACGCCGTAACCGTGCTCGGAGCCCCAGCGGAACCCGGCCAGATAGGCGGCGCCGAGCCCTTCCTTGCCCTTGCGGTGAAGGACGTGCACCTGGCTGTCGACGGCCGCGAGCTCGTCGGCGACCTTGCCGGTGCCGTCGGGGCTGTTGTCGTCGGCGACGAGGATGTCCGCTTCCGGAACGGCGGCGCGCACCCGGGCGACGATCAGCTTGACGTTCTCGGCCTCGTTGTAGGTCGGAATGATCACCAAGACTGTGCCGAGCGGGCCGAACTGCCTCTGACCGCCGTCGTTCACTACTGCCCCTTAAAGTCCGTACGCAGGTGCACACCATATCCAGCGGGCCGCACCCTGACTCCGCCGTGGTCACGGGGCGGCGTGTACCGCGGGGACAGAAGCGTGGAACTGCGGACAGAAGGAAGCACTGCGGGATGGGGGCCCGGCGTCCTTCGGGCCGACCTGGGATCCGCTGGCTGCGGGTCGACCGAGAGCCGTTGTCTACTGAACCTCCGGGCCCCACCCGGGTCACACCTGCCGTCCGGACGAAACCCTCCCTCGCCACCGAGGCGCCGGCGCTGAACCTGGCTGTCAGTGGTGGTGCACCGGTGCGGCACACCGCCCCATGACCCAGCGGCGTTCGACGACTGCGTGGAGGTTTGACCGGTCGGACGTCCAGTGGTGGACCCGGCCGAACCTACCGGCCCGCGGGCGCTTTCTGTCAATAGCCGTCCTACCTGCCGTTTCTCCCGAAAGCGCCTGGTCAGTGCGGAGGACTCGCAGGTCGCGGAAGAACCCTCGCGACTTCGATCGGCGGTACGAAATCTACCGACGTCACTCGTTCGGCCGTACGTAGACAGTTTGTCCGAAGACCACCGTGCGCAGACAGACCGGAAGTTCCGCGCCCGGAGAGAGATCGGGCAGGCCAGGGGTACCGGAGCGCGGATCGGTGGACCAGCGCGCCACCCGGTCGTCGGGGGTCTGGACCAGCAGTTCGCCACTACGCCAGACTGCGTAGTCGGCCGGCGCTCCCGGTACCAGAACGCCTCCGTCGTCCCGCCCCACGGCCCGCCAGCCGCCCCGCGTGTGGGCGGCGAAACCGGCCCGTACGGAGACACGGTGCTCAGGTGTGCGGTGATGGGCCGCGGCCCGCACGGTCCCCCAGGGGTCGAGCGGGGTGACCGGACTGTCCGAGCCGAAGGCGAGGGGCACCCCGGCGCGCAGCAGGGACGCGTACGGATTGAGGGTCGCCGCGCGCTCCGCGCCCAGACGACGGGCGTACATGCCGTCGTGCCCGCCCCAGGCCGCGTCGAAGGCCGGCTGGACGGATGCGGTGAGGCCGAGTTCGGCGAAGGCGGCGACGGTCTCGGGCGTGAGCATCTCGGCGTGTTCCACCCGGTGCCTGGCGGCCCGGACGCGGGCGAGTCCGAGGGACTCGGCGGCGGTCCGGACGCCCGCCACCACGGCGGAGACCGCCGCGTCGCCGATGGCGTGGAAACCGGCCTGGAGTCCCGCCTCGGTGCACGCCGTCACATGTGCGGCGATCCGCGCGGCGTCGAGCCGCGCGCTGCCGGTGTGCGGGGCGTCCGCGTACGGCTCGTGCAGGAGGGCGGTGTGCGAGCCCAGGGAGCCGTCGACGAAGAGGTCACCGGCCGCACCGAGGGCACCGAGCTCCCGGATCCGACGGGTCCCCTTCGCGTCCTCGACGGGCTCGGCCCAGTAACCGAAGACCCGGGGGCCGGGGTGCTCGGAGGCGAGCTCCAGAAGCCCGGTGAAGTCCTCCTCGTCCGAGATCTCGGGGCCCGCGCACTCGTGCACGGTCCCGATGCCGAGCGAGGCGGCGTGCGCCAGGGCGGCGCGCTGGGCCGCTGCCCGCTGCCGCGGCGTCACGGCACCGTGGGCCGCCGCGCGCACCGCGTGGTGGGCGTCGCCGGTCAGGGGGGCGTCGGGGTGGTAGCCGGACAGCTCGGTCACGCCCGGGACGAGGTCGAGCAGCGCGGTGGTCACGACGGCGGAGTGGACGTCCACACGCGGCAGGTAGACGGCCCTGCCGACTGCGGCGTCGTCGAGCTCCCGGCGCGTGGGAGGCCGCTGCTCGGGCCAGCGAGCCGCGTCCCATCCGTGCCCGAGGATCACCCCGCCCTCCGCATGACCGTCGGCGAACGCGCGTACGAGTCCGAGGGCCTCTGTGAGCGTGCGCGCACCGGAGAGGTCCAGCCCCGTGAGGGCGAGTCCGGTCGATGTGGTGTGGACGTGCGAGTCGGTGAACGCGGGGGTGACCAGCGCCCCTTCCAGGTCGATCACCTCGTCGACACCGCTCGCGAAGGCGTCGGCCGCCCCCTCCGAGCCCACCCAGGCGACATGGCCGCGTTCGACCACCATCGCTGTGGCGAACGGATCGGCGGGGCTGTGGACTTCTCCACCGCGCAGCAGCACGGTGCGGTGTTCGCTCTGGCGGGCGGTGCTCTCGGTCATGGGACCAGTCTCGCGCCTGCCCGGACCGGCCCCTCCCCCGGCCCCACCCCAGCGCCGGGCGGAAGACCTCAGACGCGCGGCGGCCGTGCCTCGTAGGGCGTGGAGAGAACGACGGTGGTCCGGGTGGACACGCCGGCCAGCGTGCGGATCCGGGTGAGCAGGTGCTCGAGCTCCAGCGGGCTGGAGACCCGCACCTTGAGGATGTAGTTCTCGTCACCCGCGACGCTGTGGCAGGCCTCCAGCTCCGGCACGCCGGCGAGCCGTTCGGCGATGTCGTCGGGCGCGCTCGGGTCGAAGGGTTTCACCGAGATGAACGCGGTGAGGGGCAGGCCCACGGCCTCGGGGTCGACGACCGCGGCGTAGCCCCGGATCACCCCGCGCTGCTCCAGCCGGCGGACACGCTGATGAACGGCCGAGGTGGACAGGCCGGTGGCCTTGCCCAGGTCGGTGTAGCTCATCCGCCCGTCCTTGACGAGCAACTCCACAATCTGACGGTCCAGCTCCTCCATGCGGATCAACCTATGCCCCGGTTCCCTCCAGGCACAGCCGCGGGAGCTCCGGAAGGGCACGATCAGGTGGCATGTGACGAATGCCACAGATTTACGGGTGGGTAGCTGACGGCCTCGCGGTTACGGCCGACTTCCGACGGGAAGTGCTTGCTGTGGCCGAGGCCGTGGCGCCTGGCCGGCCCACCCGAGGGGGGAAAGAACCCATGCAGAGCTTGAAGCTCACAGGACGTACCGAACCGGAACCCGACGCGGACCCCGCGTACTCCGCTCCGGACGAGGACACCGTCCTCGACGCGTACGACACGTTCGAGATGTACCGGGTGATCTGCCCGGACTGCGCACAGCCGATCGCCCTGCTGGCGGACGAGGACGTGCTTCCCGAGCACGCGCTGTGCCCCTCGCCGTGGAATCCGTTCGTCCTCACCGTCTGCCCCGGCACGAACCGCGACGCCTCGCGGGCCCGCCCCGCCGACGAGTCGCTGGAGGTCCAGGAGCAGGAAACGGCACTGCTGCTGACGCTGCCTCAGGGACTCGACTGGCGGATGCAGCCCTTCTCGCACGCCGGCGGCCCGGGTTCACGCCCGCTTCGGTACGCCTCGCAGACGCGGCGTACCGCCGCCTGACGCCGGCGCGCCCCGAGGGCGCGTACCTGCGCGCACCACGACGGCCGGGCCGGCGTGGTGCGGTCGGTCCACCGGACGGCCGGTGGCCGCGGCACCCGAGGAACGGGCGCGCGAATCGGCCGGACAGTGACCCCGGACCCCATGACGGCGTTGGTTCCGTATGACCACGCTCCATTCAGCGGCCGGCCCCGCCCGCCGCCGGCTCGCCGCACCGACGCCCGGAGAATCGGTTTCCCTGCCCGGACCGTCGTCCCGGGAGTCCGCACGGCAGTCCGTGCCGCACAGCACCGACCCGCCCATCTACCGGGCCATGCTGCGCCTTTGGGAGAGCGCGGGACGGACCCTGCCGGGCCGTCACGACCAGGAGTGGAACCGGATCATGACGACACCGGTCTGGTCCGACCGGCCGGTCCGGATCAGCGCGTCTCGGGACCCGCGAGGTGACGGGCGATGACCATGCGCTGGATCTGATTGGTGCCCTCGACGATCTGGAGCACCTTGGCCTCGCGCATCAGCCGCTCGACCGGGAAGTCGAGGGTGTAGCCGTATCCTCCGAGCACCTGGACCGCGTCGGTGGTCACCCGCATGGCCGCGTCGGTGCAGAAGAGCTTCGCCATCGCCGCCTGCCTCGAGAAGGGCCGGCCCGCGTCGCGGAGCCGAGCAGCCTCCAGGTAGAGCGCCCGGCCGGCCTCGATCTGGGTCGCCATGTCGGCGAGCATGAAGCGCAGCCCCTGGAAGTCCGCGACGGGCCGGCCGAACTGGCGCCGGTCGGTGGCGTATCGGACCGCCTCGTCCAGGGCGGCCTGCGCGACGCCGACGGCGCAGGCGGCGATCCCCAGCCGCCCCGAGTCGAGAGCGGACAGTGCGATGGCGAAGCCCTGGCCTTCGTCCCCGATACGGCGGTCGCCGGAGATCCGTACGCCGTCGAAGTGCAGCTGGGCGGTGGGTGAGCCCTTCATGCCCATCTTCTTCTCGGGCAGCGCCGCGTGGAGACCCTCGGCGTCTCCGGGGACGAGGAAGGCGGTGATCCCACGGGGGCCGTCCTCCCCGGTGCGGGCCAGGACCGTGCAGAAGTCGGCGATGCCGCCGTGAGTGATCCACGCCTTGGTCCCGGTGAGCACCCAGTCCTCGCCGTCCTTGACGGCCTTCGTGCGGAGCGAGGCCGCGTCGGAGCCCGAGGACGGCTCGGAGAGGCAGTACGCACCGAGCAGGCCGCCCGAGAGCATCGCGGGGAGGTGTGCGGCCCGCTGGGCCTCGGTGCCGTACCCGGCGAGGGCGTGGCAGGCGAGCGAGTGGACGCTGACGCCGAGGCCGACGGTGAGGCGGGCGGCCGCCAGCTCTTCGAGGACCTGGAGGTAGACCTCGTACGGCTGGTCGCCGCCGCCGTAGGCGGAGCCGTACGGCAGTCCGAGCAGGCCGGCTTCGGAGAGCAGCGAGAAGACCTGGCGCGGGAAGAGACCCGCTTCCTCCTCCTCCGCGGCCCGGGGGGCGATTTCCTTCGACACGATGTCGCGTACGAGCTCGACGAGCTGCCGGGACTCCTCGGTGGGCAGACGGCGTTCCACCGGCTGCGTGGCACGGTCGGACATGACGGCGCTCTCCTCCCTGTCGGGCGTGACGACGGACGCGCGCGGGGTGTGCGGCACCGCCGGGTGGTCCCGGGCGGTGCCCGGAAATCTACGGCTCCCCAGCCGATCCTGCCTTCCCGGATCACGGGAGGCGCTGGCCAGCGGCTGTGGCGCGTTGAGTATGCCCGATCGGAGCCCGTGCGTCACCGGGCAGCCGGGGCCCCGGTCGGCGAAATTGGTCCGAACCATTGACCCAACTGGTCTAGTCCTTCTACGGTCTCCCCCAACGCCTCATCGCGTCCATGCCAATTCGGATGGCCGAGGGCACACACCCCCCACACCCAAGCCCTCCCCCACGAGGAGCAACAATGACCGGACTTCACCGTCCTCGCGCCCGTCTCAGGGCGCTCGTCGCCACCGCCTGTACCGCCGCGCTCGGAGCCGCTCTCCTCGGCATCGCCGGTACGTCCTCGGCGGGCGCGGCCTCCGCCGCCCCCGAGGCCGTCGCACCGGCGGCCGCCCCCACCGCGGCCGGCGACAAGGTGGTCGGATACTTCACCAACTGGGGTGTCTACGACCGCAATTACCACGTCAAGAACATCGAGACGTCGGGTTCGGCCGACAAACTGACGCACATCAACTACGCCTTCGGTAACGTCCAGGGCGGCAAGTGCACCATCGGGGACAGCTACGCCGACCACGAGAAGGCGTACACGGCCGACCAGTCGGTGGACGGCGTCGCGGACACCTGGGACCAGGAACTGCGCGGCAACTTCAACCAGTTGCGCAAGCTGAAGAAGCTGCACCCGGACCTGAAGGTTCTCTGGTCCTTCGGCGGCTGGAGCTGGTCCGGCGGCTTCGCCGAGGCGGCGCAGAACCCCGCCGCCTTCGCCGAGTCCTGCTACGGCCTGGTCGAGGACCCGCGCTGGGCGGACGTCTTCGACGGCATCGACATCGACTGGGAGTACCCGAACGCCTGCGGCCTGACCTGCGACACCAGCGGCCGCGACGCCTACGGCGGCCTCCTGTCGGCCCTGCGGTCGAAGTTCGGCACGGACAACCTGATCACTTCGGCTATCACGGCGGACGGGTCCGACGGCGGCAAGATCGACGCGGCGGACTACGCGGGGGCGGCGCAGTACCTGGACTGGTACAACCCGATGACCTACGACTTCTTCGGCGCGTTCGCGGCACAGGGACCGACGGCTCCGCACTCACCTCTGACCTCCTACCCGGGCATCCCGACGGAGGGGTTCAACAGCGACGCGGCGATCTCCAAGCTCAAGGGCCTGGGTATCCCTTCGGAGAAGCTCCTGCTGGGCATCGGCTTCTACGGGCGCGGCTGGACCGGCGTCACCCAGGCGGAGCCGGGTGGCACTGCGACCGGGGCGGCCCCGGGGACGTACGAGGCGGGCATCGAGGACTACAAGGTCCTCAAGAGCAGCTGCCCGGCCACCGGCACGGTCGCCGGCACCGCGTACGCCCACTGCGGCACCAACTGGTGGAGCTACGACACCCCGGCCACCATCGCCACGAAGATGGACTACAAGAACGAGCAGGGCCTGGGCGGCACCTTCTTCTGGGAGCTCAGCGGCGACACCGCGAACGGTGAGCTCATCAAGGCCATCAACTAGCTCCGGCGGGGTACACGCACCGCAGGGCGGGTCAGGGGTGGGGTGCCGGGCGGGCACCCCACCTCACCCGTCCACGAGAGTGACGGCAGGTCAGACCCCTCCTCGCATCGCACTCGGTCGTCGTGACCCGGCCCGCCGTGGCCGGTGTCGCCGACCTCGTCCGGCTCTACACCCCACCTTCGGCGACGGGCCTACCCGCGACGCGACCGGAGTGCCGCCGGATACGGCCGGAGCGGTGCAGATCCCGTTCACAGCCGCCCGACGGCTGAGGCTCGATCCCCTCCCCTCCCCCACGTCACACGGGCGCCACCGGGCGTGAGCTCCCCCGCGCTGTCCGGCCGATGCGACGCCGGACGGGTGGATGGCCCCCGGCGACGGACCGACGCCGACGAGCGGCCGTAGCGGGTCCCCCGGACGCATGACGGATCACCCGCGCCCCTGTCGCCCGGAACGGCGGCCCGAGAAGGCGGCCGAGTGGCCACAAGCGTGGCTCGACAGGATTCCGCCGGACCACGCATCCCGCGGATCGAGGGCCGGGCCATCGGCACCGGACCGGCACTACGCCCGCGCGCCGCGCGCCCTGATCGCCGGCGGCGAGGCCTGACCGCCCCTCCTTGTCCCGCACGAACTCCCGCACGAACTGCCGCCCGACGTCGTCGCGGCCGGATGCAGGGGAGCGGGCCCCGGTCCACGCGGGCAAGGACCCGACGCGAGGGTGCCGACCGGGGACGCCGAACCGGCCCCTGCCGGAGCAGGCCGCCCGGCGGGGGCCAGGCAACTTCTACAAGCGAGTAGAAGCATAGAGTTGTCCCGGCGGGCCGGGGTGCGCTCCGAAAAACCCGCACGTACAGGTCGGAATCAAGCTCCTGAGCCGATCCCAGGGCCCCCTGACGGCGATCACCTCCTGAACGCCTGCCGGTGCCGGGCGGGCGCCATGTCTGTGCCGGACGGTGCGCCCGGTGGCCGGGAACGCGATTCCGGTCAGAATCGTTTTGCGTATGCACACCTAGTTGAGGAGCTCTCGCTTGTCCGCCAGATCGACGGACCCTTACGAACACAGTCCCCGGCCATCCCGCCCAGCGCTTACTGAGCACGGCACCCGGCGGGGTGGTGTCGGATGAGTGCCGCACAGGCCTGGCTCGGCGTGCTGTCCGTTTTCGTGCTGACCGCGGGAACGGGCTACTTCGTCGCCCAGGAGTTCGCCTACGTCTCCGCCGACCGGCTCGCGCTCGCCCGTCAGGCCGAGGCCGGTGACAGGAAGGCCGCCCGCGCACTGACGGTGCTGGGGCGGTTGTCGTTCATGCTCTCGGGCGCCCAGCTCGGCATCACGGTGACCGGTCTGGTCGTCGGCTTCATCGCCGAGCCGTCCGTCTCGGCCCTCCTGCGGCCGGTCCTGTCCGGCCTCGGCATTCCCGACGGCGCCGTGACCGGCATCTCCGTCGTACTCGCCTTCGTGCTCGCCACCGCGGTGCAGATGGTACTGGGCGAACTCGCCCCGAAGAACCTGGCCATCGCCGTCCCGGAGCGGCTGGCCAAGGCGCTGTCCGGCTCCACACTGGCGTACCTCAAGATCGTCGGACCCGTGGTGCGGATCTTCGACGGGGCGGCCAACAAGTTGCTTCGCAAGGTCGGTATCGAGCCGGTCGAGGAGCTGCACCACGGTGCCACCCTGGAGGAACTCGGCCATCTGATCGGCGAGTCCCACGAGCAGGGGCAGTTGCCGCGCGGTACGGCCGAACTGCTCGACCACGCTCTGGAGTTCTCCGAGCGGACGCTGCACACGGTGATGGTGCCGCGTGCCGACGCGGTCTTCGTCCGCAAGGACGCCACGGCCGCCGAGGCGATCGGTCTCATCGGCAAGCACGGCCACTCCAACTACCCGGTGCTCGGCGACCACCCCGACGACGTCGCGGGTGTGCTGGGTGTGCGGGAGCTCATGGGGCTGCCCGTGAGGCGGCTCACCGGCGCCACCGCCGGCGCCGTGGCACGCGGGGCGCTCCTGCTGCCGGACACGCTGCCCCTGCCGGGTGCCGTCGAGCGCATGCGGGAGCGGGACGACGAGTTCGCCGTGGTCCTGGACGAACACGGCGGTGTGGCGGGTGTCGTCACCTACGAGGACATCGCCGAGGAGCTGGTGGGTGACATCGCCGACGAGTCGGACACGGTCACCGCGGTGGCCGTCGCGGACGGCGACGGCTGGATCGTGGACGCCGGGCGCCGCCTGGACGAGGTGGCCGAGACCACCGGCATCGAACTGCCCGCCGAGGAGGACTACGACACCGTGGCCGGCCTGATCATCGACCGGCTCGGACGCTTCCCGGCCATCGGCGACCGTCTCACGGTGCCGCTGCCGCACGGCGCTGCAGCGGTGATCGACGTACGCGCCCTGGACCGGCACGTGCCGGAACGCATCCGTATCGAGCGTCTGGCCGACGAGCCGGAGGAGCAGGCATGAGTTTCCCGATGGCGCTCTTCGTCACCGTGCTGCTGCTGGTGGGCAGCGGTTTCTTCGTAGCGGCCGAGTTCGCGCTGGTGGCCGCCAAGCGGCACCGCATGGAAAGGGCCGTGGCCGAGGGACAGCGCGGCGCCAAGGCGGCGTTGGCCGGTATGCGTGAGCTGTCGCTGATGCTGGCCGGCGCCCAGCTCGGCATCACGGTGTGCACGCTGGGCCTGGGGTCGGTGTCGAAGCCGGCGATCTCCCACGAGTTGGACCCGCTGCTGCACGAGCTGGGGCTTCCCAGCGCGCTCAGTTACGGTGTCGCGTTCGCCGTGGCGATGATCGTGGTGGTGTTCCTGCACATGGTGCTCGGCGAGATGGCCCCCAAGTCCTGGGCCATCGCCCACCCCGAGCGCTCCGCGATGCTGCTCTCCCCACCCTTCCGGAGCGTCGTGAAGACCGTGCGCCCCCTGATCTGGGTCCTCAACAGGATGAGCAACGGCCTGGTGCGGCTGTGCCGGGTCGCCCCGCGCGACGAGCTGACCTCCGTCCACAACCGCGAGCAGCTCACGCACCTGGTGGAGGAGTCGGAGCGTCTCGGCCTGATCAGCGAGACCGACTCCGAACTGCTGACGCGCTCGCTGACCGAGCCGGAGACGCCGGTGCGCGATCTGCAGATCCCGGCCGCCGACATCTCCGCCGTCGACGGCGAGGCGGACGCGGAACAGATCCTGCGCCTGGCCGCAGACACCGACCGCACCCGGCTGCTGGTCCGCCGCCAGGGGACCGTCCTAGGGTCGGTGCACGCCCGTGACGTCCTCGTCGCGCGTGCCCAGGGAAGGGACACCGTCGCGCGTGAGCTGGCCCGTCCCGTGCCGGAACTGACGGAGGACGCCACGGTCGCCGAGGCGATCGAACTCCTGCGCAGGCGCCGGGCCTCGCTCGCCGTCGTCCGGGACGCATCAGGCACACTCACCGGCATGGTCAGCCTCGACGACCTGCTGGCCCGCTTCCTTCAGCCGCAGAAGGCGTAACCGGGGCGGATGTGCGAGCGTCCCGGCACGGTGCCGGGGCGCTCGCACACGCGGTACCGGCGCGATGCCGTCCAGAGCCGTGGCATGCCCGGGGCGACACCTCACCGGCCCGCTCAGCCGACCGCATCCGGCTCCGGGAGACAGCCGCCGGGTCGGCATGGCTGGACGGACCCCTCGGGGCGCGGGCTCCGATCCGGGCGCCGCTCACGGGGCTCCCCCACAGCCCCGGGGTCCAAGACCGGCGACCGGACCACCGCGTGCCGACCGCCGGCGGCGGGAGCGGCCGGCAACGGCCGGCAACGGCCGACGGTGGCATCACACGACACCGCGTGGCACCACTCTGGCGCCACCCACGGCCACCTCATACTTCTACGAACGTCCGCACCGGCGCGGCACCTCCAATTCTTGAACATGCAACACCGGATTCACGCAGGTCAAAGCGACAACGTCAGCAATCGGACACCAAAACGCCGGACCGCCGCTTGCGCATGGCGCCACAGTGATGCCACTATGGCGCCATGGACCTCACGCCGTATGTCGACACCTTGCGCCGCGAACTCGCGGTGGCCGCCGAAGCGGGCGGCGAAGAAGCCCGCGCCCTCGCAGACAGGCTCACCGCCCCCCTGGAGTCGGCGACCCGGCTGACCATGCTCAATGTGCTCTCCGCCGCGACGGACGAGATCACCCGTGAACTCGCCCCCGGGTCGGTCGACGTACGGCTGCGCGGGCTCGACCCCGACTTCGTGGTGACCCTGCCGGCCACCGGTGGAGGCGCACCCCCGGAAGCGGCAGCACCACGCGAACCGCTCACGAACCCGGCCCCGGCCGACGGCGACGAGGGGGGCACCGCCCGCGTCAACCTGCGCCTGCCCGCCCATCTCAAGGCCCGGGCCGAGGAAGCCGCCACCCGCGAGGGCCTGTCGGTCAACGCCTGGCTGGTGCGGGCCGTTTCGGCAGCGGTCGACGGCGGGACGCGACCGCGTACGACGGAGAAGGCGCAGACCGTCGGACAGAGCTTCACGGGCTGGGTGCGCTAGCCGAAACCTTCGCCCGCGCCACTTCACCCACACCACACCCCACCAGCGGGGACGACCTGAAGACCCAAGAGGACGGGACAGCCATGCCTTCTTTCGACACTCCCGAAGCGATCTCGGTCACGGCACACGTGGAGGCCGGTTCCATCCAGTTCACCGCGGGCGACCGCCTCGACACCGTGGTCGAGGTGCGACCCCGCGACCCGAAGAAGGAACTGGACGTGCGGACCGCCGACCAGACCGAGGCCACGTACGCGAACGGCGCTCTGACCGTCCGGACACCCAAGTCCAGTCTGTTCGGCCGGACCGGCACCGTCGACGTGACGGTCGAACTGCCCGCGGGTTCACGCATCGACATGACAGGTGCCTGGGCCCAGGTACTCAGCGAGGGCCGGCTCGGCGAGGTCCGGGCAAAGGTGTCGTCCGGTGACGTCCGCCTCGACACCACCGGGCCACTGCACCTGAAGGCGTCCCACGGATCGATCACCGTGGACCGGGTCGAGGGCATGGCCGAGATCACCACCAGCTCCGGCAGCCTGCGCGTCGGACTCGTCGACGGTCCCGCAGTCCTGAAGAACTCGCACGGCACCACGACTGTCGGCGCCGCGACCGGAGAGCTGCGGGTGAGCGGCGCCAACGGCGACATCGAGATCCGGCGAGCCGAAGGCTCGGTGACCGCCACCACCGCCCACGGCACCCTGCGGGTGGACGGAGTGGCACGCGGCACCGTCCAGTTGGAGACCGCGTACGGCGCCATCGACGTCAGCGTCCGTGAAGGCACGGCCGCCTGGCTCGACGTCCACGCGGGCTCCGGACAGGTGCGCAACTCGCTCACCTCGTCCGAGGCGCCGGAACCGTCCGAGGACACCATCAAGATCCGCGCCCGCACCCGGCACGGCAACATCGACATCCGGCGCGCCAAGGCCTGACCCCGACGGATCCGGCCCCTACTCCACCCCCCGTCAATCCACCCAAGACTTCTACCGGGAGGGCCACATGCCTTCTTCTGTCATGCCCACATCCAGTCAAGATGGAGCTCCACAGTCCCCCGCCGCCGTCTGCGCCGTAGGTCTGCGCAAGTCCTACGGCGACAGGACCGTCCTCGACGGCATCGATCTGTACATCCCTGCCGGGTCCGTGTTCGCACTGCTGGGTCCGAACGGCGCCGGGAAGACCACCGCGGTGAAGATCCTCTCCACGCTCGTCCCGGCCGACGGCGGGCAGGCCCACGTCGGTGGCCACGACATCGCCACCGCCCCACAGTCCGTGCGCGCCACGATCGGTGTCACCGGGCAGTTCTCCGCCGTGGACGGCCTGATCACCGGCGAGGAGAACATGCTCCTCATGGCGGACCTGCACCACCTGCCCAGGAACGAGGGCCGCCGCATCACCACCCGGCTCCTGGAACGCTTCGACCTGGTGGACGCCGCGAAGAAACCCGCCCAGAGCTACTCCGGCGGCATGAAACGCCGCCTCGACATCGCCATGACCCTCGTCGGCAGCCCGCGCATCATCTTCCTCGACGAACCCACCACCGGCCTCGACCCCCGCTCCCGCCACACCATGTGGGGAATCATCCGCGAACTCGTCACCGACGGCGTCACCGTCTTCCTCACCACCCAGTACCTCGAAGAAGCCGACGAACTCGCCGACCGCATCGCCGTCCTCAACAACGGCAGGATCGCCGCCGAAGGAAGCGCCGACGAACTCAAACGACTCATCCCCGGCGGCCACGTCCGCCTCCGCTTCACCGACCCCGCCACCTACCACGCCGCCGCATCCGCACTCCGCGAAGTCACCAGGAACGACGACGCACTCTCCCTCCACATCCCCAGCGACGGAAGCCAACGCGAACTGCGCTCCCTCCTCGACCGACTCGACTCCGCCGGCATCGAAGCCGACGAACTCACCGTCCACACACCCGACCTCGACGACGTCTTCTTCGCCCTGACCGGCGACACCGAACTCCCCCACCAGACCCACCAGAGCAACCCGAGCAACCGGACCGACCAGACCAAGGAGGACGTCCGATGAGCTCCCTCTCCCTCGCCGTACGCGACTCGACCACCATGCTGCGCCGCAACCTCCTGCACGCCCGGCGCTACCCGTCCATGACCCTCAACCTGCTGCTCACCCCCGTCATGCTCCTCCTGCTCTTCGTCTACGTCTTCGGCGAGGTGATGAGCGCGGGCATCGGGGACGGCGGGGCCGACCGGTCCGACTACATCGCGTATCTCATCCCGGGCATCCTGCTGATGACCGTCGGCGGCACCACGATCGGCACCGCGGTGTCCGTCTCCATGGACATGACCGAGGGCATCGTCGCCCGCTTCCGCACGATGGCCGTCAGCCGCGGTTCGGTCCTCATCGGGCACGTCGTCGGCAGCGTGCTGCAGTGCGTGGCGAGCGTGGTCCTCGTCGGGGCCGTGGGGGTGGCCATCGGGTTCCGTTCCACGGACGCCACAGCGCTGGAGTGGTTGGCGGCGCTCGGGCTGCTCGTACTGTTCTCCCTGGCGCTCACCTGGATCGCGGTCGGTATGGGGCTGTCCGGTCCGAACCCCGAGGCCGCCAGCAACAACGCCGTACCGCTCATCTTCCTGCCGCTCATCTCCAGCGCTTTCGTCCCGGTCGACGCGATGCCGGGATGGTTCCAGCCGGTCGCCGAGTACCAGCCGTTCACCCCGGCCATCGAGACCCTCCGGGGACTGCTGCTGGGCAGCGAGATCGGCCACAACGGCTGGCTTGCCGTCGCCTGGTGCCTGGGGCTCGTCGTCCTCGGTTACTTCTGGTCCCGGTCGCTGTTCGGCCGCGACCCCCGGTAGGGGAAGGACGGGTCAGCATTCCGTTCCGTTCCAGGGCGGCGGACTCCGACACCCGTCGGAGTGCGCCGCCCTGTCGTGGCTCGCGATCGGCGTCAACTCGGTTCAGGAGCTGAGCTTCCTCAGTTCCGCGGCGAGTAGTGACGCGGCCGGAAGCCCTGGAGAGGTCAACACCTAGCCATCGTGGCAGGTCACAAGGGCACCCGGTCTCTGCGGAGACATGTGAACGGTGGAGGCGTGCGGTCGCTTCAGGGCGTGTAGACGGCGTCGCTGCCGTACAGCTGCCTGGTGAACGCGGAGACATCGGCACTGCGATCGGCGCCGTCGAGGTTGTACGTCAGATAGACGCCGTAGCCCTCGCCGACGGTGCGGCGCGCGAGGTCAGTGACCGTGCTCTGCGAGGTCCGGCCGATCTCGACGGCCGCCGGGGACAGCTTCGACTTGGGCAGCGCCATGCCGGGGACCTGCCAGGTGCCGTAGTACGGGTTCCAGGCGTAGTCGAAGGCGGAGGAGACGTCCACACCGCCGTGGGACAGGCGCGACGCGGCCGGCCCGATGTTGTACAGGCTGATGATCTTGTCCGGCATGTCCGCGCGCAGTGCCGTCACCAGGTTCACGAACGAGCTGTCGTTGGGCTGGCCGGTGCCGTTGTTGCCGTAATCGGCGTATTCGTCGTCGAAGTCGATGCCGTCGAGGCCGTAGGTGGCCACGGTGTCCGACAGTTGTTGGGCGAACGCCGAAGCCGCTTGCTGGTCGGGGAAGTTGGCGAATCCCGCGCCCTGGTGGTTGCCGAGCACCGAGAGGACGACCTTGATGCCCTTCTGCTGCAACGGCCGTATCTGCGTGGCGGCGTTGTCGAGGACGTGCTGCACGTTCTCGTTGAAGGACAGGTACGCCGCCTTCGCGCCCGTGTCGTAGTTGATGTTCGCTGCGAAGATCACGGCGACGTCGAAGACGTTGCCTCCACCGCCGGCGAGGGTGTACTTGCCCACGTTGAGCATGCTGTTGTTGTTCACCTCGACGTAGGCCACCGAGGTCGGCCCCTGTTTCGCGGGAGCGGGGGCCGCTGCCGCGCCGGTCGTGGCGGTCGTACCGGAGGCGAGGACCGCGACGGCCGAGAGTGCGAGCGCGGCCGCCCGCAATCTGCTCCGTACCGGAGTGGACATTGCCGATCGGCCTCCCGTCGCATGGCCGGCGCCCGACCTGTCCGGGAAGCGCCGAGTGAGCCCTCCGAGCCTTCCGCTCCCGTGGGTGAATTTCGAGGATCTCGCGCGAACTCTCACCACACCCACGCACGTTCCACCTCAACCCGACACCTCTGCACGCGAAGTGACGTGTCCTCCAGCCATCCTCGCTGCCCACCGGTACACGGCCCGATGGTTCCCGGACCTGCAGCTTCTCTCCTGCATGGACCAACTGCCATGTTCTGTGGGCGACATGGCCGGGCTGGTCCTTCGCCCGACCAACCCGGAGCTCGTCGAGCCGGGACGCATCGGGGAGCGGGACGGACGGAGCTAACCTTTCCGCAACGACATCCGTGCGTTCGACCTACCGGTCAGGACGCCGGGCCCGGAGGCGCCGTACGCGGTTCCACGCACCGGGCCGCGTCTGTGCCCGGGACACCCGAGCGCTGGTCAGGCACGGTACGGAGGGGTAGCTCCAGGCCCTTGGCCCGAGCTCAGGAGAGTCCACCAACTGAGCAGTTGTGACCGGGTCGGACCGCCCTTGTGTAATCAGTGCGCATATTTTTCGCAGTGATACGCGCCCGTAGCCGCGTGCAACGTCATAGGATCATGCCGCCCCAGGGGGCCCGCCTACCCCAGGCAGCGCTGTCCCCCGACGCACGGTTCACCCCTTCCCGCACCGTCTGCCCGTCCTCAACGGCCGCGCCCTGCGCCGACGTCCCCCGACCGACGCCCCCCACAACCCGTTAACAGGTATCTGCGTGTCACCGATACTCAGCACCGGTTCCGGCAACGGAGCCGCGAAGTGAAAATCAATCGTCGCCTCGTCCTCCTCGTGACCGCGCCGCTCACCGTGGCCATCACCTTCTCGGTTCTGGCCCTCGCACCCGCCACCAACCAGGCGCTCCAGGCCAACCGGCTGACGTCGATGGTCGATGCCGCCACCGGCGCGGGGGAGTTGACCCACCAATTACAGCGTGAGCGGGCAGCGGCCACCGCCCTGGTCTCCGGGCAGGCGAGCTCGGACGCCTTCCGCGTCCGAGCCGACGCGACCGATGCGAGCATCGCGAGATTCCGGGACCGGACCGGCCACCTCTCCGGGGTGCCCGGCAACGCACAGGACGCCCTGGACCGCATCGACCGCTTCATCGACGAGATGCCCGCGCTCCGCGCGCAGGTGCGCTCGGGCAGCAGCACCATCTCCGCGCTCGCCTTCGGCTACCGGATCGTGATCGCCGACCTCAACGGCTACCGCGACGGCATCGCACAGGCGGACGGCGTCGATGCCGACATCGCGGACCGGATCCGCGCCGCCGCCGCACTGTCCGAGGCGTCCGAGCACACGGCCCAGCAGCAGGTCACCGTGATGAGGGCACAGGCCGCGGGCGGTTTCACCACCGCCTCCCAGCGGACGTTCGACGCGAGCCGGCTGGGCTACACCGAGTCGATCGGCGTCATGTTCGACCTCGGCCCCGGCCAGTGGCGGACCTGGCTGGAGCGCACGCTCTCCGGAGCGAAGGCACTGGAGGCGCGACGGCTCGAGGACGAGATCGGGCGTGCGGGGACCGGCACGGACCTCACGGTCACTCCGAAGGAGTGGCAGAAGGCCTCCAACGACCGGCAGACCCTGCTGCGTTCGGTGGAGAAACGGATCGACGAGTCCGTCTTCACCCTGGTCTCCGACACGCGCACCACGCTCATGTGGACGGCGGGTGCCGAGGTCGCCCTGGTCGTACTGACCCTGGTCGGCGCCGTCGTCGTCGCGATCCGCCTGGGCCGCGTCATGATCCGGCGGCTGCACGACCTGCGCAACGCCGCTCACGAGGTGGCCCATACCGGACTGCCCGCCGTGATGAGTGAGCTGTCCCAGCCAGGCGCACTGAGCGGGGCGACGCCGGAACAGGTGGCCCGGCGGACGGGTGACCCGGTCACCACGACGGGCGAGGACGAGATCGGTGAGGTCGGCGAGGCATTCAACGCCGTCCACCACGAAGCCGTCCGTCTGGCTGCCCAACAGGCACAGATTCACGAGCAGTTCGCCGAGACGCTGGTCGGCGTGGCCCGCAGGGGTGCGCAGTTGACCGCCGTCATGGTGTCCGAGCTGGACACGGTGCAGCGCGACGAGGCCGACCCCGTGCGGATGAGGACCCTCTTCGCCCTGGACCACCTCGCCGTCCGCATGGAGCGCAACACCAACAACCTCCTCGTGCTCGGCGGTTATGGGAACGCCCGGGTACGCGCGGCGGATGTCGGCTGTTCCACCGTCATCGTGGCCGCCGCTCAGCAGATCGAGCGATTCGAGCGCGTGTCCCTCGGGGCGATCGAAGCAGGAATCGGCATCACCGCCCGCGCCGTGCACGACGTGGCGCACATCCTTGCGGAGCTCCTGGACAACGCAACCCGCTTCTCGCCTCCTGACAAGCAGGTCGGGGTCGCCGTATGGCGGCTGTGGGACCGGGCCGTCGTGCAGGTCGTCGACGAAGGTGTGGGCATGACGGCGGACCGCCGCGCGGCCCACAACGCCGCGCTGCTCGAACCGCGGGCGGGCATCGGCGACGTACGGTCCATGGGGCTGCACGTGGTGGCACGGCTGGCCGCGCGCCACGGCATCGTCGTCGAACTGCGCGACTCGTCGGGCCCCGGCACCATCGCCGAGGTCACGCTGCCCGCGAAGGTGCTGTCCCTGGTGGCGCAGGAAGCCGCGCCCTCTCAGCCGGGCACGCTCGGTTCGGCCCCGGGCGGGGATCGTGGCAACGATGTCAGCTACGAGTCGCCCCGTCCCATCACACCGCCTGGACAGGCCGGTCGCCGACAGCCGGCCGCGACGGGCGCGTGGCCCGCCCGCAACGGTGCGTCCGCCGGTGCGGGCGCCGTCGGGGACCGTGCGCAGGCAGGCGACGACCACGCACCGGGCCGGACCGTCGTTGCCGCGGGCGCGGGCCGGGACGGCCGCGACCACAGCACGCCGCCCGGCCAGGAAGAGCCGGCTTCGCGCATCGCCGGAGTCAGCTCCTCAGGACTGCCCCTGCGGCAGCGCAAGACGACGCAGCAGTGGCCCACCCTGGGTAAACGGGACGGCGCCGACCAGCGGTCCGGCGCCACCGCACCGAAGCCGTCGCCCCGTCGCCGGGACTCCCGGCAGGTCTCCGACGTCCTGGCGGCCTACGCCCAGGGGATCAACAGGAGCACGAACCCCCGTGGGCGCTCCGCTACCGACGACGACACCGAACGGACCAAGAAATGACCTCTTCCACCGACCTGAGCTGGATCCTGAGCGATTTCGCCGGACGCATCCCGGAAGTCACCCAGGCGATAGCCGTGTCCGTGGACGGACTGGCGCTTGCCTACGCGGGCGTGGAGCGTGACGACGCCGAGCGGCTGGCCGCCATCGCGTCCGGCGTCGTCAACCTGCTCTCCGGTGCCGCCCAGTTGATGAACACCGATCCCGTCGAGCACAGCCTCACCGCGATGGACGGCGGCTACATGTTCTCGATGGCCGTCTCCAGCGGCGCTTCACTGCTGGTGAGCACGACCAGGGACGCGGACATCGGTGAGGTCAGCTACATGATGTCCGAACTGATCAACCAGGTCGGTGACGCACTGTCGCCCCAGGTCCGCGACGCGAGCCTGCCGCCGTTCCGCTGACCGCCGGGCAGGTCCCGTACGGCCGCACCACCCTTCCCCCAGCCAGTCCCGTCCGTCATGCTCGACACTCCTGATGAGAGCCCTCATGTTCTTCGACACACCCGCCTCCCGCCGCCGTCGATTCCGGCCGGCCGGCGCCGCCGCCCTCGCCCTCGGTCTGGCAGCCGTCACCGGTTGCAGCAGCGGCAGCGGCTCCGACGACGACACCGTGAAGGTGGGCCTGGTGGCCTCCCTGTCCGGCACCTACGAACCGGTCGGCGCCGACCTCCGCGCCGGCTTCGAGCTGTACCTGGACACCCACGACAACAAGCTGGGCGGACGCAAGGTCGAGCTCATCGTGGCGGACGAGGGCGACGGTCCGCCGACCGCAGTCCCCGCGGCCACCAAGCTGGTCAAGAAGGACAAGGTCGATGTGCTGACGGGCTTCGTCAGCGGCGGCTCGGTCAACGCGGTGCTGCCGCTGGTCAACCAGGCCAAGATCCCCTTCCTGGGGTCGAACGCCCGGCCGCCGGTGAAGGACCTCGAATACGTGTGGACGACGAGCTTCCTGTCCGACGAACCGGGCAAGGCCATCGCCCCGTACGTCAAGGAGAAGGTCGACGGGCCGGTCTACGCGATCGGCCCCGACTACCAGGGCGGCTACGACGAACTGCGCGGCTTCACCGACGAGTTCAAGCGCGTCAAGGGGAAGCTGGCCAACCCTGACGGCAAGACCACCTGGACGCCGTTCCCGAAGACCACCAACTTCATGCCGTACTTCGCGGAGATCGCCAAGACGGACGCCAAGGCGGTGTACTGCTTCTACGCCGGTAAGGCCGCCATCGACTTCGCCAAGCAGTACGCCCAGTCCGACATCGCCGATCTGCCGCTGTACACGGCCTTCGTCACCGAGGGCAGCGTGCTCCCGGCCCAGGGCGCCGCGGCCAAGGGCATCTACTCCGTCCTGAACTACGCGGCCGACCTCGACAACGAGGCCAACCGCACGTTCGCCGCGGACTGGACCGCCGAGCACGACACGCAGCCCACCACGTACGCGATGTCGTCGTACGACGCGGCCGCCGTGCTGGACAAGGCCGTCGCCGATGCGGCCAAGGGCGGCGAGGTGACACCGCGGACCATCAACGAGGCCATCGCGGACCTGGGTCAGATCGACAGCCCACGCGGCGCCTGGGAGTTCGGCGACAAGGCACACTCGCCGGTGCAGACCTGGTACCTGCGCCAGGTGCGGCCGGACGGTGCCCAGCTCGCCAACGTCATGGTCCAGGACCTGGCGACGCTCGGCAGCTGACATGGATCTCCTCGATGCCCACCTCGTACCGGCGGTGGACGGGGTGGCCTACGGGCTGTTGCTGTTCGTGGTCGCCGCCGGTCTGAGCCTCGCCTTCGGAACCGCCGGCGTACTGAACCTGTCGCACGGCACGCTGTACGCGATCGGTGCCTACACGGGAGCCGCACTGAGTGACGGGACCTGGGGCGGCCTCGTTCTCGGACTGGCCGCCGGGACCGCCGCGGCATGCGTCGCCGGGGCGGGTCTCTCGGCCGCGACGGCTCCGCTGGCCCGCCGTGGGCATCTCGCGCAGGCCCTGTTGACGTTCGGGCTGGCCTTGGTCGGCGGAGATCTGCTCATCCAGTTCTTCGGAGCGAACGATCTCCCCGTACGCGTCCCCGGGGCGCTCGATTCCTCGGTGACGCTGCTGGGCCACCGGTATCCCGCGTACCGTCTCGGATTTATCGTCATGGCTGTGCTGCTGGCGGCCTTCGGCACCTGGGTGCTGACCCGGACCCGTATGGGTGCGGCGGTACGCGCCGCCGCCGACGACCCGCAGATGCTCGCGACCACCGGTCACAACCCCCGGGCCGTGCACACCGGCGTGCTCGCGGCGGCAGGCGCGCTGGCCGGGGCGGCGGGTGTGCTCGGGGCACCGATCATCGGTCCCGGACCCGGCACGTCCGAGACGGTGCTGATGCTGTCCCTCGTGGTGGTCGTCCTCGGCGGGCTGCGCTCGCTGTGGGCGACGCTCGCAGCGGCGGTCGCCGTCGGCGAGGTCCAGACGCTCGGCGTCTCCCTGGCACCGGACCTGGCGCCGTACCTGCTCTTCGCCGCGATGGCGGCGGTGCTGGTGCTGCGCTCCCGCTTCGCGGAACCGGCGGCCGCGCACGACTCCCACGGCCCGTCCCCGGACCCGGTGGACCGGCTCCGCCGCCGCCTCGTCGCACGGTTGCGGCCCCGCACCACCCGCGGGGCGGCCGAAACGGGCCCGCGCAACGGTACGGACGCCGCGAAACCCCTTACGGGGGCACTGGGCTCACGGGCACCGGCGGGCGCGCCCGCCAGGGCCGGGGGGCTTTGGCGCGGGGCCGCGTGGCGGCAGGCCGCTCCGCTGCTCGTCCTGCTCGTGGTACTGATCGCGCTGCCGGGGCTGCTCGATTCGTACAGCATCTCGCTGGCCGGTTCCGCCCTGGCCCTGGGACTGCTCGCGGTCAGTGTCACCGTTCTCACCGGCTACGCCGGACTGCCCACGCTCGGGCAGACCGCGCCGTTCGCCGTGGGCGCGTACGCCACCGCGAACCTCGCGGACGCCGGGTGGACCGCGGGACCCGTACAGCTCGTCCTCTCGGCACTCGCCGCCGCCGTCTTCTCCGCGGTGGTCGGACCCGCCGTGATCCGGGCCCGCGGCACCACCGTGCTGATGATCACGCTCGCCGTCGGTGAGCTGACCGGTGCGGTCATCAATCAGCTCAAGTCCGTCACCGGGGGCGCCGACGGTCTCGTCGGCTTCCCGGCCACGCAGGCGCTGTGGGGCGGGGAGGGGATGACCGAGGAGAGTGAGCTCTACACCTACGCCCTCGTCGTCGCCGCCGTCGCCGTCACCGCCACCCTGCTCGTGCTGCGCTCCCCGGCCGGGAAGCTGTTGACCGGAACCCGGAGCGCCGAAGCCCGCATGCGTGCCTCGGGACACCCGGTGGGCCGCTACCTGCTGGTGGCACACATCGGCGCCGGGGCGCTGGCCGGCGTGGGCGGCTCGCTGATGGTCACCGTCCAGCAGTACCTCTCCCCCGCCGACGTCGGCTTCGAGATCGCCGCTTTCGCCTTGCTGGCGGCCGTCATCGGCGGCACGACGTCCGTGATCGGCGCTCTGATGGGCGCCGGGCTCATCGTGATCACCCGCGACTGGGTCGCCGGAGCGTGGCCCGGTCACGGCCCGCTGCTGCTCGGCACGCTGTTCGTCGCAGCCGTGTACCTGCTGCCCCGTGGTCTGGCCGGCCTGCGGGGCGGATCCGGCCGGAGCGGTCCGGCCCCCGAGGGGGCGGCATCCGACGAGCGGCCCCCGGCCGCCCCCGCCCCGACCCCCACCGGGAAGGTCTCGCCATGACGCCCGCACAGCACGCCGCCTCGGCGCCTCCGGTCCTCGACCTGGCCCGGCTCACCCGCAGATACGGCAGTCTCACCGCTGTCGACGACATCAGCCTGCGGCTCCCCGCGGGCGCCCGGCACGCGGTCATCGGCCCCAACGGCGCCGGTAAGACCACCCTGCTCAACCTCATCGCGGGCACCGACCGGCCCGACCACGGCACGATCGCCCTGAACGGCACGGACATCACCCGTACGGCCACGGCCAGACGCAGCCGCCTCGGCATCGCCCGTAGCTTCCAGCAGCCTTCGGTGATAGCCGAGCTGTCCGTGCTGGACAACGTCGTCCTGGCGGGCTGGCCGCACCACCCCAAGCGCCGCGGCGCCTGGCGCAGTCCGTCCCGCTACCGGCAGCACACCGAGTCCGCCGGCCGCCATCTGGAGGCCGTCGGCCTCGCGGACAGCGCCCACCGGCCGGCCTCCACGCTCTCCCACGGACAGCGCCGCATGCTCGACCTCGCCGCCGCGCTGGCGGGCGAACCGCGCCTGCTGCTGCTGGACGAGCCGGCGGCGGGGCTGACCGACGGCGACATCGGCCGGCTCCTCGGCATCCTCGGCGGTCTGCCGGAGAGTGTCGCCATCATCCTGGTCGAGCACCATGTCGACGTGGTCGTCCAGCTCGCCTCCTCCGTCAGTGTGCTGGCAGCGGGACGGGTTCTCGTCACGGGGCCGACCCGGGAGGCGCTCGCGCACCCGGAGGTCCGCGACGCGTACCACACCACCGGTTCGACGCTTTCCGCCTCCACCGCCTCCACCGGCGAAGCGAAAGGATGACCGCCTCCCGATGCTCGAACTCACCGGACTGACCGCGGGCTACCACGGCGGCACCGTCCTGCACGGTCTGGACCTGTCGGTGCCCGCCGGCACGGTCCACGCCGTCGTCGGCCACAACGGCGCCGGCAAGACCACCCTCGTCCACACCGTCGCCGGACTGATGCGTCCGAGCGCCGGGACCGTACGCCTGGACGGCCGGGATGTGACGGGGCAGCCCGCGCACCGGATCGCCCGCGCCGGGATCGGACTCGTACCGCAGGGCCGCCGTGTGTTCGCCGGGCTCACGGTCGCCGAACACCTGCGGCTCTCCTACCGTCCGCCGCGTGGCGACGACACCACGCGCCCCAGCGTATGGACGCCCGCCCGCGTCCTGGAACTGCTGCCCCGGCTGGGCGAGCGCCGCGGCAACCGGGGCACGGATCTGTCCGGCGGCGAACAGCAGATGCTGGCGCTGGCCCGCGCGCTGCTGGGCTCGCCACGTGTTCTGCTGCTCGACGAACCGACCGAGGGCCTGGCACCCGTGCTCGTCCGGCAGGTCTACGAGCTGGTGACCACGCTGGCGGACGAGGGCATCGCCGTACTGCTGGTGTCCCCGAGCCCCACCCAGGCCGCCGAGTGCGCCCGTACGCTCACGGTCCTCACCTCGGGGCGGATGACACTGCGCGTGGACGGGGAGGACGCCCGCGCCGACGGCACCGCGCTGCACGCCGCGCTCGAACTCGCGCCGACGTCGGCCTGAGACGCGAGCGGCACGGACGGGCAGGCGGGGGCGGGGGCCGGTACACGGCCGCCGCCCCGTCGCGCTCCGCGTCTAGCCGGCCTTGATGCTGTGTCCGCCGAAGCCGCTGCGCCGGTCCGAGCCCTTGTTCTGGTCCTGCCACCACACGTCGAACTCCGGCTGGCCCATGGCCGACCAGTCGGGGGTGTTCTCGACCTGCGCGCTGCCCATCCGGCGTGCCAGCGCGACCATCTCCGCCCCGACGGGGCCGCGGCTCGCGTCGTAGCTCGCGAGGACCTCCTTCCAGCTGTCCCCGGCCACCCAGGCGGCCTCGAGCGCGGTGGCGTCCTGGAGCGCCTTCACGCTGCCGCCACCGATGTGCGGCCGCGCGACACTGGCGGCGTCACCGACGAGCAGCATCCGGCCCGCGGTGTAGTGCGGCACCTCCAGGTCGTAGATGGGCTGGATGAAGGTGGTCTCGGCGGGTGTGCGGAGCACCCTGGCGGCCCAGTACGGCGGGAAGTTGTCGGCGACCAGTGCGCGCAGGTGCGCGGTGAGCTCCGAGTTGAGCCGACCCGGCGGCAGGGATGTCGGGGTCCGCAGGTCGGGGTGGAGACCGTCGGTCTGCGGGGGCACGGTGTAGAGGACCCAGTTGAGCAGGTGCCCGCCGGCGCCGTCCGGGATGCGGTAGACCATGCAGTGGCCGCCGGGAAAGACGATGTTGTGCGCGTCGTAGCCGTCCGAGGGGAGGTCCGCGACGTCCGACGACGTACCCCGCCAGCCTATGTATCCGGCGTACGTCGCGTCGGCGCCGGAGAACATGGCCTCGCGGACGACGGAGCGGTAGCCGTCGGCCCCGATCACGACGTCGAAGCGCTCCTGGTATCCGTCGGCGAGCCGGAGCGTCACACCGTCGGCGTCGGGCTCCACGCCGGTGACCACCGAGCCGGACCGGTAGGAGACCTCCTCCGGCACCCGACGGCGCAGTTCACTCCAGAGGGAGCCCCAGCTGTAGGCGCGGAAGGGAAACGGCTGCTCGCCGATGACACGGCCGTGGTCCGCTTCGCCGTCGCGCGCGCTCCACACGCGCCGGGTCAGGGGCGCCCAGGGCATCTCGGGAGCCACGTACCCGGCGTCCTTCAGCTCGTCGTACCGGTCGCTGTGCAGAGCGATACCCACTCCTCTGTCACGGAGTTGGGCGTCGGCGCGCTCGAAGACGGTGATCTTCTCGGCTCCGCCGCGCGACGCGGCCAGCGCCGCGGCACACCCCGCTATGCTGCCGCCGACCACGGCGATGCTGCCTCCACGCATGACTGGCACTCCACTCACTCGGTGTTGCGGGCGCCGTTCCGGGATGATGTCTCCGCAACGGCGCGTCCGGCCGTAAATCGCCTTCTATCGGCGGTTGTTGACCCGTTTCCCCTGAGGGCTGGGGCCACGCGGAATCCTATCGAGGAGCGTTCGGTACCGCCCGCGCGCCATTCTCTGGCGGGGGCGTCGTCGCGACCTGCGGGAAGAGGCACCTGCCGGCGTCGACCGAAGGGTTCGGTGGAGCAGGACGGCCGCCTGACGCAGGACGGCCGCGAAGGGCGCCGTCCTGCGTCAGGCGGCCGTGGGGCCGCACAGGCTCAGGCCAGGCCGAGCGACCGCAGGACGCGGCGCTGACCCGGTGCCGGGTCAGTCGGCCAGTAGACGTAACAGACCCCGCCCGTACCGCCTCTGACCGCACCGTTCGCGTCGTAGCGCTTCGTTCGCAACCAGATGTTCTCCCACTCGCGCCGCTGGTAGACGCGGCGCACCGCGTCGTTGGACGGGGACGCCGGGTCGTTGGCGATCACGTCGCCGTCCGCCGTGAAGCCGATGACGGTCATCAGGTGGCCGGATGTTCCGTAACCCGCCCCCGTCAGCTCGCCCTTGAGGAACGACTGGGACGTTATGACCGGGATGCCGGCAGCGATCAGCTTCTCCAGGTCGTCGAGCGACCCGAGCCTGGTGACCACCGCGTTCATGTCCTTGTAGGTCGCGGCGTAGGCGGCGTTGAAGGGCCAGTTGCCGCATCCGTCGTACTGGTAGTCGAACGTGTAGCGGGCCGCGTGGCAGACCTGAGGGTCGGCGAGATCCGGTTTGACCCAGGCCAGGTCCTCGGCGGTGGGCCTGCGCCCCCAGTACTCGACGATCATCTGCGAGGAGGTGGGGCTGCACCAGGCCTCGCCCCCGTCGTCGTACTCCGGGTACTCCCCCACGTGCACGTTCTGCGAGTAGCGGGGCACCGCCAGCTCGCGGATGGTGCCGGGTGCGGTGGCGGGGACGGTGAAGCGGTCGGGGACGTCCGAGGCCATGGCGCCGATCCGGTGCACCGTGGGCGTGAGGCGAGTGCCGGGCGTCCGGTACAGGGTGAGCCGCAGCCGGTACGACACCAGCCGCAGCCCGCTCGCCGCGTCGTCGAGCGAGAAGGTGTCGGTCCAGACGGTGCTCTTCCCGTCCGTCTGGTCGTCGACGGAGGTCCGCCGGATGTCCGTGTCGGCCGAGGCCCAGCGGCCCATCACGTACCAGGGCGTGTCGGTCCCGTCCGAGTAGCTGCCGCGCAGCTCGATCTGGATCCAGGTGCCCTTCGGGGTGTGGGCGTTCCAGGAGGCGATCACCTCGGTGGCGGGGACGGAGGAACGGTGGACCGGTGAGGTCCAGGTCGCGTACTCCCAGCTGCCGCCCGTGCCGGTGTGCGGGTCGGTGTAGTCGGTGCTTCCGGCGGGCGTGGCGATCACCAGGCCGGGGCGGCGGCCGGCGACCGCGCGGGTCCCGGCCGAGGCGCCGCAGCGCCAGTCGGTGTACGTGTTCCAGAAACGGTTGTCCACGAGCGAGGCCGCCGCCGGGGATGAGGAGGTACGGGAGGAGGCGGCGCTCGCCGGGCCGGCCGAGGCAGCGGTGCCCGCGCCGGCCGCAGCCGCGAGCGCGGCGGTGAGTACGGTTCTGCGTGAAGTCGGTCGTGTCATGGGCGGGACCCCCGGTCGTTGGGCGGATTGGGGCTGCGGATGCCGAACGGTGCGCCAACTATCGCGGGTCAGGGCCGGATCCGGCCAGTGATTCGACCCGCGCCGCGGCACAAATATTGGTCTGGTCCACTGGCGTGACCTGCGCGGAACCCAGCGGCGGGCCCTCGGAGCCTCGTAAAGTGGAGACATGGACGACCTGGCGGGCCACGCGCGACGGCTGCGTTCCCTGCCCCCGTCGTGCGGGCCGGTGCGGCTGATCGCGGTCGACGGCCACGCGGGGTCGGGCAAGAGCACCTTCTCCGCCCGGCTGGCCTCAGCCCTCGGCGAGGCCCCCGTGCTCCGCCTGGACGACCTGGCCACGCACGAGGAGCTCTTCACCTGGACGGACAGGCTCCGGACGCAGGTCCTGGCCCCTCTCTCGCGGGGCGAGCCCGCGCGATACGCACCGTACGACTGGACGGCCCGCCGCTTCGGGCCGCCGCGGACGCTCGAGCCCGCCCCCGTGGTGCTGATCGAGGGAGTCGGGGCGGGCCGCACCGCGGTGCGGCCGTTTCTCGCGGGGCTGTTGTGGATCGAGGGGGACAGCGAAGCGTCCTGGGAGCGGGGCAGGCAGCGCGACGGCCCCGGACTCTCGGAGTTCTGGGACGGGTGGACAGCGGCGGAGCAGCGGCATTTCGCCGCCGACCCCTCGTACCCCTTCGCCGATGCGGTGATTCGGCGGATGCCCGAGGGCTACATGTGGCTGGAAGGGCCTCTTGAGTCAGCGGTGACGAGTCGGATCATCACGGACAGTGAAGCCTGAGACCAGCCGTACCGCCGGGCGGGAGAAAGCCCGGCAAGCGCTCCAACTCGGCTTGACCGAGGGGCCTTACAGGTCTTACGTTCTCAATGTGCGGCTTTTCGGAGCCCCCGCAGACGCGAAGCCCCCGGTTGTTCCCCCGTGATCGGGGGCTTCGTCCTGCCCTCCCACCCCAGCTCAGCGGACCCTGCGCTCACCCTCGGTCACTGCCGCTGGAGCGCCGGGATCACCCTTAACCGCTCACTCCCTGTGCAGGTACGATGCCTCTCGGGTGCGGTCAATTCCCTTCCCCGGCACGGTGATTAGGTGCGCATCGGTGGGCATGCTGTGCGGGCGGGACATTCCGGGGGCACGCTTTGTGGGGGACCTGATGGACATCGGCACGCCGGGCATGCAGGCCCCGGCCGACCTTGCCTGGCTGCGCGGGGTGGACGCCTACACCATGGGCGCGTACCCGCAGGCCGAGGAGGAGTTCAGAAACGCGGTCCGTCTAGACCCCGGCATGGCGGACGGCTGGCTGGGACTGCACGCGCTGCGGATCGACACCACCACGGCACTGTTACGCATGTACCGCCATCGCGACCGCTTCGGCGAGCAGCGCACCCGACATCGCCGCACGCTCAACTCGTGGTACTGGCTGGGGTGGTGGGTGCAGCCGGTGCTGGAGAGCCCGCGCGACCTGCTCCTCGCGCACGCCTCGCATTGGCTCGACGGTCGCCATGTCGCCGAGCTGGACCGGGCGTTGGCGGGGCTTCCGCCCGTAGACACCGATACCCAGGTGCGGTTCCTGCACGCCTGCCGCTCCTATCTGGTCAAGGACTGGGAGCAGTTGGTGCGCAGCACCGAGCAGCTCGTCGATGATCCGCTGCTCGGCATCGAGGCGGGTCTCTTCGGGGGGATGGCCCGGGTACGCCTGGAGATGTACGGGCAGGCGGAGCCCCTGCTGTCCGCCGCGCTGATGCGCTGTCGCAGCGAGCAGCCGCAGCGCAAGGAACTGCGCTACTGGCTGGCACGGGCCCACGAGGGCACCGGCCGCAGCGCGGCGGCCCTGCCGCTGTACCGCGCGGTGCACCGTGTGGACCCGGCGTTCATGGACACCTCGGCCAGACTGGCGGCGATATCCGAGGGAGACGGCTACGACGAGGCCGTCGATCTCGCCCCGGTCTCGCTGGCCGGCTTCGGTTCGGACGGCTCGGGTGTGGAGGCCCGGACGGACGGGGACACGGCGCTCGGCACCGACCTGGTGGACGGCCCCGAGCCCTGGCTCGGCGGCGCCCCGCCGGGCCTGCCCGGAGCCTCGGCGCCGCCCTCCGGGTCAGGCGGTGCGGGGGCGCGCCGAAAGCCGGGGGCGCCGCCGTCCGCGGTCTTCCCAGCGGGGCCGAGCGACCCGGTGATGCTTGCGGAGGCCCTGGCCAAGCTGGAGCGCATGGTCGGGCTCGAACCCGTGAAACGCCAGGTCAAAGCCCTGTCCGCCCAGCTGAACATGGCGCGGCTACGGGCTGAGCAGGGGCTGCCGGTACAGCCGCCGAAGCGCCACTTCGTCTTCTCGGGCCCCTCAGGGACGGGCAAGACCACGGTCGCCCGCATCCTGGGCCGGGTGTTCTACGCGCTCGGGCTGCTGGGCGGCGACCACCTGGTCGAGGCCCAACGCTCGGACCTGGTGGGCGAGTTCCTCGGACAGACCGCGGTGAAGGCCAACGAGCTGATCGACTCGGCACTCGGCGGGGTGCTGTTCGTGGACGAGGCGTACAGCCTCTCCAACTCCGGTTACAGCAAGGGCGACGCGTACGGCGACGAGGCCCTGCAGGTGCTCCTCAAACGGGCCGAGGACAACAGGGACCACCTGGTCGTCATCCTCGCCGGCTACCCGGAGGGCATGGACCGGCTCCTCTCCACCAACCCGGGACTCTCCTCACGCTTCACCACGCGGGTCGACTTCCCCAGCTACCGCCCCCTCGAACTCACCGCGATCGGCGGGGTGCTGGCCTCGGACAACGGCGACGTGTGGGACGAGGAGTCCCACGACGAACTGCGCAGCATCAGCGGCCACGTGGTCGAGCAGGGCTGGATCGACGAGCTGGGCAACGGCCGTTTCCTGCGCACCCTGTACGAGAAGAGCTGCGCCTACCGTGATCTGCGGCTGTCCGGTTACACCGCCGCACCGACCCGGGACGACCTGGCCACCCTGCGGCTGCCGGACCTGATGCAGGCGTACGGCGAGGTGCTGTCGGGGCGCGGTCCGGCGGACCGGGGGAGGCAGGAGCCCGGGGCCCTGTGAAACCGCCGTCGGGCGGCCCGGTGGGGCCGCCCGACGGCGGAGGTGATCACCTGGGCGCGGTCACCCCGAGGGGGCCATCGCCTTCGTCGCCTCCACCGCGCGGCGGGGCACCGAGACGCGGTGGGCCGGGTCGCGGACCTCGCCCACGAGCATCTCCAGTACGTCCTCCATGGCGACCAGACCGAGCACCTTGCCCGACGCGTCGGCGACCTGAGCGAGGTGTGTGGCCGCGCGCCGCATGACCGTCAGGGCGTCGTCCAGAGGCAGTTCCGCCCGCACGGTGGCCATCGGGCGCCAGATCTGCTGGGGAACGGCCCGCTCGCCGTCCTCCAGCTCCAGGACGTCCTTGACGTGCAGATAACCCATGAACGGGCCGCCGCCCTCCGCACAGACCGGGAAGCGTGAGTAGCCGGTCCGTACGGTCAGCTCCTCCACCCGGCGCGGGGTGACGGACGGGTCCACCGTCACCAGGGACGCCCGGTCGAGCAGCACGTCGGTCACCGGCCTGCTGCCCAGCTCGAGCGCGTCCCCGAGCCGTTCCTGTGCCTCCGGCTCAAGCAGGCCGGCCATGCCCGCGTCCTCCACCAGCCGGTTGAGCTGCTCACTGGTGAAGACGGCCTCGACCTCGTCCTTCGGCTCCACGTTGAAGAGCCTCAGCACGAGCCTGGCGCACGCCCCGAGCGCGGAGGTGACGGGCCTGCAGAGCCGGGCGAACCCGACCAGGCCGGGGCTGAGCCACATCGCGGTCTTCTCGGGGGCCGCCATCGCCAGGTTCTTCGGGACCATCTCGCCGATGACGAGATGGAGGAAGACCACGGAGACGAGGGCGACCGCGAAGCCGAGCGGGTGGACGAGCCCTGCGGGCACGTGCGCCGCGTGGAAGACCGGTTCCAGGAGATGGGCGACGGTCGGCTCGGCGACCGCGCCGAGCGTGAGGGAGCAGATGGTGATGCCGAACTGTGCGGCGGCCATCATCTGCGGCAGGTTCTCCAGGCCGTACAGGACCTGTCTGGCCCGGTTCGACCCTCCTGCCGCGAGGGGTTCGACCTGGCTGCGCCGTACGGAGACGAGCGCGAACTCGGCGCCGACGAAGAAGCCGTTCGCCAGCACGAGGAGACCTGCGAGGACCAGCTGTACGAGGCTCATCGCACTGCCTCCAGCAGGTCCTGGGTGAGCCGCTCCGGGCGCTCCGGCTCGTCCGGTCGTTCAGCCGGGGGTACCGGTATGCCGGTCAGCCGGACGAAGCGGACCTGTTCGGCGCGGTAGTGGCCGACCTGGCGGACGGAGACCCGCCAGCCGGGCAGTTCGGCGCGGTCACCGGGTGCGGGGATGCGTCCCAGCAGATCGGCGACCAGTCCCGCCACGGTCTCGTACGGCCCTTCTGGTACGTCGAGGCCTATCCGCCGCAGGGTCAGCACCCGGGTGCTGCCCTCCACGTCCCATCCGGCCCGTCCGTCGTCCGCGACGACGGGCGTCAGCTCGGGGCGGTCGGCGCCTTCGACGTCGTGCTCGTCCCTGACCTCGCCGACGAGCTCCTCGATGATGTCCTCGAGGGTGACGACACCGGCTGTGCCGCCGTACTCGTCGACCACGACGGCGATCGGCTGCTCGCTGCGCAACCGCTTGAGCAGCTGCTCGACCGGCAGGCTCTCCGGCACCAGGAGCGGCGCCACGGCGATCCGGCTCACCGGGGTGCGCAACCGCTCCTGGGAGGGGACGGCCAGCGCGTTCTTGAGGTGGACCATGCCGACGACCTCGTCGATGCGGTCCCGGTAGACGGGGAAGCGGGACAGGCCGGTGGCCCTCGTGAGGTTGAGGACGTCCGCCGCGGTCGCCGACGCCTGCAGTGCGCTGACCTTCACCCGCGGGGTCATGACGTGCTGCGCGGTGAGTCCGGCGAGGGACAGGGTCCGCACGAAGAGATCGGCGGTGTCCTGCTCCAGGGTGCCGGCCTCGGCGGAGTGCCGGGCCAGGGAGACGAGTTCGCCCGGGGTCCTGGCGGAGGCCAGTTCGGCGGTGGGTTCGACACCCAGCAGTCTCACCAGCCGGTTGGCCACGGTGTTCAGGGCGGTGATCACCGGCCGGAAGAGGGTGGAGAAGCGGTGCTGGGGCCCGGCGACGAACCGGGCGACCTGGAGCGGCCGCGACACCGCCCAGTTCTTCGGGACCAGCTCGCCGATCACCATCTGCACGGCGGAGGCGAAGAGCATGCCGATCACGACACTCACCCCGGGAACGGCCCCCGAGGGCAGTCCGGTGGCGGTGAGCGGTCCGGCGAGCAGCTGGGCGAGCGCCGGTTCGGCGAGCATGCCGACGACCAGCGAGGTGATGGTGATGCCGAGCTGGGTGCCGGAGAGCTGGAAGGAGAGTTCGCGCAGGGCGGCGACGACGGTGCGCGCCCGGCGGTCGCCTTCGGCGGCGGCGCGTTCGGCGTCCGGCCGTTCCACCGTGACGAGCCCGAATTCGGCTGCCACGAAGAACCCGTTGGCGAGGATGAGAAGGAATGCCGCGAGGAGCAGCAACAGGGGGGTGGTCATGCCGCCGCCTCCGGGGAGAGGGCGGCGCAGGTACTACCGGACGATCCGTCCATTGCTGGAGGGAGTCACTCCTTGGGTCGCAGGAATGTGCCCCGCGGGCCTCGAGGGCCTTCTGGTGCGGGGCGGGGCGCACCGGGTGCGCCACCGGTCCCAGAATAATCGGGATCGGGCCGTACTGGGCAGGGGGCTCAGCTGTTCTCCGTCACGTCGTTCACTCCGCTGCCGTGGAACTCGGTGAGGGCGCGGAGTGTCCGCGCGTCCCGGATGGCCCTTTCCTTGGCGATGCCGGGCTGGATGCCGAGGGCGGGCATGCTGGTGCCGTCGCTGAGGTCGAGGAAGACCCACGGGTCACCGGCGCGCAGATTGACGCGGAGGATCTCCGCCCAGGCGAGTCGGCGGGTACGGGTGATGTTGACCACCGTGATGCCTGCCTCGTCGGCTGTGATGCGGGGCCGGCTGAGAAGGGCGAGGACGCCGAAGAAGAGCAGGGCGACGAAGACGAAGCTGGTCCGCTCCCCCGCGCTGAGGTTCTCCAGGATCATCGCGACCGCGGTGATCACGACGAACATCGCCGCCCCCACGGCCAGCAGGACCACCCGGGTGAGGGTGGGCCGGAAGGTGGCCGGGAGGTCGGGGAGTCCGGGCGGCGGGGGCGCGGGGGCGGACATGGCTCTGTCGTCCTCGGGTTCGCGGGTGGTCCGGCCGTCAGAGGCGGCAGGCGTGGATGGCCGTCGTGAGGATGGCGCGCGCACCCAGCTCGTACAGGTCGTCCATGATCCGCTGGGCCTCCTTCGAGGCGACCATGGAGCGGACGGCGACCCAGCCCTCGTGGTGCAGCGGGGAGATGGTCGGCGACTCCAGGCCGGGAGTGAGGGCGACGGCGCGCTCCAGGTGCTCGACCCGGCAGTCGTAGTCCATCATCACGTAGCTGCGGGCCACCAGGACGCCCTGGAGACGGCGCAGGAACTGCTGCACCTTGGGGTCCTCGGTGTCGGCGCCCTTGCGGCGGATCACCACGGCTTCCGACTTCATGATCGGCTCGCCGATGATCTCCAGGCCCGCGTTGCGCATGCTGGTGCCGGTCTCGACGACGTCGGCGATGACCTGCGCGACGCCCAGCTCGATGGCGGTCTCGACGGCGCCGTCGAGGTGCACGACGGAGGCGTCGACGCCCTCGTCGGCGAGGTGCTTCGCCACGATGCCCTCGTAGGACGTGGCGATCGTCATGCCGGTGAAGTCCTTGGGGCCGGTGGCCGTGCCGGGCTTCGTGGCATAGCGGAAGGTGGACCGGGCGAAGCCGAGCTGGAGGATCTCCTCGGCCTCGGCGCCGGAGTCCAGCAGCAGGTCACGGCCGGTGATGCCGATGTCCAGCCGACCCGCGCTGACGTAGATCGCGATGTCGCGCGGCCTCAGGTAGAAGAACTCGACCTCGTTCGTGGGGTCGACGAGGACCAGTTCCTTCGACTCCTTGCGCTGCCGGTAGCCCGCCTCATGGAGCATCGCCATCGCAGGCCCGGAGATTGCACCCTTGTTGGGGACGGCGATGCGCAGCATGAGGTCAGGTTTCCTTTGTGCGGAGGGAGTTCCGGGGCGTGCTGGGGTGTGCTCAGAGGTGGGCGTAGACGTCGTCGAGGGAGATGCCGCGGGCGACCATCATCACCTGGACGTGGTAGAGCAGCTGCGAGATCTCCTCGGCGGCGGCTTCCTTGCCCTCGTATTCGGCGGCCATCCAGACCTCGGCGGCCTCCTCGACGACCTTCTTGCCGATGGCATGCACACCCTTGTCCACCAGCTCGGCGGTGCGGGAGGTGGAGGGGTCGCCGCCGGCGGCCTTGAGCTGGAGCTCGGCGAAGAGCTCTTCGAAGGTTTTGTTGGCCATGATGGTCCTTAGAATACGGGGTCCCGGAGGACTGCTCAGCGCCAGGGTTCGCTGACGGTACGCAGCGTGGCGGCGGTGGCCACGGCGGCGGTGACCGCCTCGTGTCCCTTGTCCTCGTTGGATCCCTCGAGTCCGGCCCGGTCCAGCGCCTGCTCCTCGTTGTCACAGGTGAGCACCCCGAAGCCGACGGGCACTCCGGTGTCGACGGTGACCTGGGTCAGGCCGTTGGTGACGCCATGGGACACGTATTCGAAGTGCGGGGTGCCCCCACGGATGATCACTCCGAGGGCGACGATCGCGTCGTATCCACGGCCTGCGAGCACCTTGGCCACCACCGGGAGCTCGAAACTGCCGGGGACGCGGAGCAGGGTCGGCTCGTCGATCCCGAGGTCGTGCAGGGCGCGCAGGGCGCCGTCGACGAGTCCGTCCATGACCTTCTCGTGCCACTGGGCCGCGATCACCGCCACCCGCAGGTCTCCGCAGTTGCGTACGGACAGTTCGGGTGCGCCCTTGCCGCTCATGTCTCTCCTGTGTGTTCGTGTGTGCGTCGGTGCTTACTGGTTGCCGCAGGCCGACGCGGAGGCGTCGAGCCACGGCAGGTCGTGTCCCATCCGGTCCCGCTTGGTGCGCAGGTACCGCAGGTTGTGCTCGCCGGCCTGGACGGGCATCGGCTCGCGTCCGGTGATCTCGAGTCCGTACCGCACGAGTGCGGCGGTCTTGTCCGGGTTGTTCGTCATCAGGCGCAGGGTCCGCACACCGAGGTCGCTCAGGATCTGGGCGCCCGCCGCGTAGTCCCGGGCGTCGGCGGGCAGGCCGAGTTCCAGATTGGCGTCGAGGGTGTCGGAGCCGCGCTCCTGGAGTTCGTACGCGCGCAGCTTGGACAGCAGTCCGATACCACGGCCCTCGTGGCCGCGCAGGTAGACGACGACCCCGCGGCCCTCGGCCGTGATGCGTTCCATGGAGGTGTGCAGCTGGGGGCCGCAGTCGCAGCGCTGGGACTGGAAGATGTCACCGGTGAGGCATTCGGAGTGGACCCGGACGAGGACGTCCTGGCCGTCGCCGATGTCACCGTGGACGAGTGCGACGTGCTCGACGCCGTCGACGAGGGACCGGTAGCCGTACGCGGTGAACGCGCCGAAGCTGGTGGGCAGCCGGACCTCGGCCTCGCGGCGCACCGTGGGCTCGGCACTGCGGCGGTAGGCGATCAGGTCCTCGATGGAGATGATCGTGAGGCCGTGCTTGCGGGCGAACGGGATGAGCTCGGGCAGCCGCAGCATCACTCCGTCCTCACCGGCGATCTCGACGATGGCACCGGCGGGGCGCAGCCCGGCGAGCCTGGCCAGGTCGACCGCGGCCTCGGTGTGGCCGTTGCGGACGAGGACGCCGCCGGATCGGGCGCGGAGCGGGAAGACGTGGCCGGGGCGTACGAAGTCGCCGGGGCCCGCCGTGCCGCCTGCCAGCATCCGGAGCGTGGTGGCGCGGTCGGCCGCGGAGATGCCGGTGGTCACCCCGTGCTCGGCGGAGGCGTCGACCGAGACGGTGAAGGCGGTCTTCATCGACTCGGTGTTGTGCGTGACCATCTGCGGGAGGTCGAGGCGTTCGAGCTCGTCGTCCTCCATGGGCGCGCAGATCAGTCCGCGGCACTCGCTCATCATGAAGGCGATGATCTCGGGGGTCGCCTTCTCGGCGGCGATGACGAGGTCGCCCTCGTTCTCCCGGTCCTCGTCGTCGACGACCACGACGGGCCGTCCGGCGGCGATGTCGCGGATCGCCTGTTCTACGGGGTCGAGCGAGAGGTCCTCGAGGGTGCGGTCGTGCAACCAGGCGGGCTGGGCAGTCATGCCGTGGCTCCCTTCAGAGCGGGTGTCCGCGTACGCAGCCACCAGTCGCGCATGCCCCACAGGACGAGGGCGCCGTAGACGACGTAGATGAGGCCGGAGAAGGCGAGTCCGCTGTGGAAGTTGAGCGGTACGCCGACGAGGTCGACGAGGAGCCAGGCGAACCAGAACTCGACCATGCCGCGGGCCTGGGCGATCATCGCCACGAGGGTGCCGGCGAAGATGTAGGCGTCGGCCCACGGGCTCCAGGAGAGCGACGGGAAGGCAGTGAACAGCCCGCCGACCGCCAGCGTGCCCAGGGCGGCGCCGCCCACCAGGTATCCACGCTCGCGCCAGGTGGCGAAGCGCACGGCGATGGACCCGTCCTGCGCCTTCTTCCTGCCCCGGGTCCACTGCTGCCAGCCCCAGACGGCGACGGCGACGACGATCAGCTGCTTGCCGACGCTGCCCGCCTGCTGCACGGAGACGTTGGCGGCGACCAGGACGACGCCGGACAGGAGCTGCGCGGGCCAGGTCCAGACGGAACGGAGCCAGCCGAGGGCCAGGGCGATCAGACCGATCGTGTTGCCGATCATGTCGGACCAGATGATGTGCTGCCCGAAGGCGGTGAACGCCTCCGAGTTCAGCCAGTCCAGGGCGCTCATGCGACCGGCTCCCCGGCTTCCGGCGCGGCACCGTGGCCGAGCAGACGTTCGACGTACTTGGCCAGTACGTCCACCTCCAGGTTGACCGGGTCGCCGGGCTCCTTGATGCCGAGCGTGGTCAGCGCGAGGGTGGTGGGGATGAGACTGATGGTGAAGTGGTCCCGGCCCGCCTCGACGACGGTCAGGCTCACACCGTCGACGGTGATGGAGCCCTTCTCCACCACGTAGCGGCTCAGGCCGTCGGGCAGGGAGACCTTGACGATCTCCCAGTTCTCGGAGACCCGGCGCTCGACGATGCGGCCCGTGCCGTCCACGTGTCCCTGGACGATGTGGCCGCCGAGGCGGCCGCCGAGGGCCATCGGGCGCTCGAGGTTGACGCGGGAGCCGGCCTCCAGCGCGCCGAGGCTGGAGCGGTCCAGCGTCTCGGCCATGACGTCGGCGGTGAACTCGTTCTCCCCGAGGTCCACGACGGTGAGGCAGACTCCGTTGACTGCGATGGAGTCGCCGTGCTTGGCGCCCTCCGTCACGACGGGGCCGCGCAGTCGGAAGCGGGAGGCGTCGTCGAGTTTCTCGACGGCGGTGACCTCGCCCAGTTCTTCGACGATTCCGGTGAACACTCAGTTTCCCTTCCGAGCAGGAACAGGGACGGCGGTGATGCGCAGATCGGGGCCGATACGGACGGTCTCGGTCACATCGAGGCGCAACGCCTGGGAGATGGTGGAGATTCCGGCGTCGGCGAGGGCGGCGGGGCCCGCGCCGAGGAGGACCGGGGCGAGGTAGCCGACGACGGTGTCGACCGCCCCCGCGGCGACGAAGGCGCCCGCCAGGACGGGCCCGCCTTCGAGGAGTACGGAGCGGATGCCCCGGCCGTGGAGGGCGGCGAGCAGCGCGCCGATGTCCAGGCCGGGCCCGGTGGCGGCGCGCGGCAGGCGCAGCACGGCCTCCTCGGGGAGGTGGCCGGCCTCGGCGTCCTCGGCGACCGCGACCAGGGTGGGCGCGGACCCGTCGAGGACCCGGGCTCCGGGCCGTACGGCGGTGGCGCCGGTGTCGACGACCACGCGGAGCGGCTGGGTGGCACCCTCGATGCCGCGTACGCCCAGCTGGGGGTCGTCGGCCCGGGCGGTGCCGGAGCCGACCACCACGGCGTCGGCCTCGGCACGCAGGCGGTGGACGTCGGCACGGGCCTCGGGGGAGGTGATCCAGCGGCTGGTGGCGTCGGCGGCGGCGATCCGGCCGTCGAGGGTCGCCGCGTACTTCCACAGGACGTACGGACGGCCGAGACGGACGGAGGTGAGCCACGCGGTGTTGCCGGCCTCGGCCTCGTCGGCGAGGAGACCCTGCTCCACCTTGACGCCTGCGGCGCGCAGGGTGTCCGCGCCGCCGGTGGCCTGGGGGTTCGGGTCGCCCACCGCGTACACGACGCGGCGGACACCGGCCTCGGTGAGCGCCTGGGCGCAGGGTCCGGTGCGTCCGGTGTGGTTACAGGGTTCGAGGGTGACGAACGCGGTGCCGCCACGGGCCCGCTCGCCGGCCGCGCGCAGGGCGTGGACCTCGGCGTGCGGCCCTCCGGCGCGCTGGTGGAAGCCTTCACCGGCCTGTTCCCCGGCGGCGTCGAGGATGACGCATCCGACGACCGGATTCGGGCTGGTGGAGCCGAGCCCGCGGGCTGCGAGCATGATCGCCCGCCGCATGGCGGCTGTTTCGGCTGCGGTGGCCACCGGGTCCTCCTGCCTCTTCGGGCACGGACTCCGGGGCCTGTCGATGACGACAGATGAAGCGGAACGCAACAGGGGAACGCCGAAACCGAAGACACGGATGTGGTCGCCCCGGAACATCCCGGAACGTCCGGGAACTCCCGGAAAGCATCCGCCTACGGCGGCGTACCTGTGACGGCCCGCCGCGCACTGCCTCCCATCCGGACTTTCACCGTCGGTCCAGGAATCTCACCTGGTCAACCGGCCGCTGGATGCGGACGGGTCGCGGACTATAACCGCCGGTTCGGAATTACACCGACCCCGGAGTGCGCTGCTGCTGGTACACGGTCATTGTGCCACGACGCGCAGTGATCCGAACGGGTGGCTCTTGTGGAGCGACTCACAGTTCCCGCTGCGGCTGCGGCGTACCACCGCCGCGTGCCGCGCGGCTTCCGTACCGTGGGGCTTCCGTACCGTGGGGACATGAAGAACGCTCCGGACAGCACGCCCATGGTCATCCACGTGGGCCGCGAAGAGCTCGTCATCAAGCGACGCTACGAAGTCACCAGTATCGCCAACGACGCTCTCATCGCCCTGTGGTTCATCACAGGCAGCATCATGTTCTTCTCCGAAGAGTGGACCACCGCAGGCACCTGGTGCTTCCTCATCGGCAGCATCGAGCTACTCATCCGGCCCGCGATCCGTCTCACCCGCCACCTGCACCTGCAGCGCGTTCACTCCCGCACGCTCTGGTCCCGCTCTCAGGCTGCACCACCCACCGACGGCTCACAGGACTACTGAGCGCCCGCTCAGACCCTCGTCGACGGGGTGCGGCCCGGGCACGACGGCCCGTGCGGAGCTGACACCCGGCGGACTGACCAGCGGCCGGCCGGGTCGAGGTGCGGCGGCCGGCCCTGCGGGAGCCGGTTACATGGCCGACCACATCGAGACGACCGCCGGCATAGGGCGCCAGTACTTCGGCCCCGACAAGAGCTTCCGGTCCAACCTGGACCGCAGCGCACGCCGGGCCGCGTGGCGGATGATCCGCCGCGAGGAGAACGTGGACGAGTAGGCACAGTACGGACGGGAGGGCAGGCGCTGCGGCGGGCCCTCCCGATACGTTGCTCAGCCGGTAACTAGCCCGACGAACCCGGCCCATGCATCGGGCCCGACAGTCAGCACGGGGCCGCTGACCTGCTTCGAGTCCCGGACGTGTACGTGCGTGGCAGCGGCTGCGAAATCCACGCACTCGCCACCTTCAGCCCCGCTGTAGCTGCTCTTACGCCAGGCGACCTCAACGCAGTCGCCACCTTCAGCCCCGCTGTAGCTGCTCTTGTACCAAGCAAGCTCCTGCGAGGCAGAGACTTCGGCGGTGTTCATAGCTCTCCCAGCAACTTCTCGATGAACCCCAAGGACTCTCGCGGAGTGAGAGCCTGGCTCCGGATGATCCCATAGCGGGCTGCGGCGAGCCGCGTCTCGTCCCGATCGCTCAGCCAGTTACTGCGCCCTTGCGCCTCGGTATACACGAGCTGTTCCCCGCCCTTACGCGTAACCACTGTGAAGGCGCCGTCCACCCCGGCGTTGTCGTCGCGATCGAGCGGCATCACTTGGATTTCAACGTTACGGAACCGGCCGAACTTCAGCAGCTGCGCAAGCTGCCCATGCAGAACAGCTCGACCCCCCAACGGGCGTCGCAGAACGGGCTCCTCAACAACAAAGCTCATGAGTGGTGCGGGCCAGCGGCTGAAAACCTCCTGCCGCGCCAAGCGTGCAGATACTCGTTGCTCAATGGTGTCCTCATCGAGCAACGGTCGTCGCATGGCGAGAACGGCCCGCATGTACTCCTCAGTCTGCAAGAGGCCCTTGACCATGTGCGTGTCGTACGCGCAAAGCTCGACCGCCTCTGCCTCCAGTCGCGCCATGTCCCGGAAGAACGCCGGGTACTGCGATCGCGCCAACTCCTCCTTCAATGCAACCAGCAGTCCCCCGGCGTCCAGCACCCGGTCCGCCTTGTCAATGAACTCCGGCTGCGGAATTCGCCGCCCCTGCTCGAACGAGGCCACCGACTGCGCCGCATACCCCAGCCGCTTCCCGAACTCCGCCCGGTCCAGCCCCGCCCGGACCCGCAGCAGCTTCAACTGCCGCCCGAACGCGACCGCCACGCCGTTCTCCGGCTTGCCCTCCGGCTGCGTCCCTGATGAGGTCACCGCCCCCGCACCCATGGCCGCCTCGTCCTGCGTCATCGCCACCGCCTGTCCCACGTGCGTACACGCCTCGGCCTATCGCGTACAACCCGCTTGCTAGGGACAGCTCTTCGAGGTCCCGTCCCACCGACGGCACCGGCCCCGGAAGGCAGCGCCCGCCCCGGCTCGTCCCACTCGGGCACCGTAACGACCCGCCCTCCCGCACGCACACCATTCCGACCGCGTTCCATCGAAGGAGTGGCCCGACGCTCGACACCCGAGAGCCGAGCTTCGAGTCTCGGAACCGGTTCGTTCACTCGTTGGGAGGAGGCGATCAAGGGCGCGGGCCCGACGCTTGAGCTTCGGGATTCGGGGGTCGGGATGCGAGCTTCGAGATCCGAGCGATGTTGTTCACCCGGTAGGTAAAAGAAGGGTTTTGGGAAAACCTCCCCACCCTCCCTACCCCGCCACGGCCAGCTGATATGACTAAATGTGATCAGCTTGCGGCGCACTGTCACGCCTGCTTACGGTGCCCCCAACGAATCGACCCCGACGCGGTGCGGAAACACCAGGCCGGGGTCTCACCCCAAGATCGAATCGAGCGATCTCGTGGCTACCGAGCACCCTAGCCCTGCCCTCCACGCCCCCGCATCCTCACGCCCGTACGCGAAAGCACGCCCCGGCTACGGCAAGCGCACCGCGTCAGGGCAACGCACGCCCCACGCGGCCGACTTCGCCCTGATGCCGGAGCGTGAGCGGTACATCGCCGGATACGTCGACCGGCTCCCCGACGGTGCGGCCATGGACATCAAGTCACTGGCCAAGAGCCTCCCGCTGTACGGCCAGATGGCCGTCTCCAGCGCGTTGAAGGCCCTCGGAGCGGCTGGACATCTACGGCGCGTGCGTTGCCTGGCGGGCGCGGGGGAACAGGTCCGCTGGGTCTCCCGCACCTACTGGTCCCGTACGGCCCGCGACAACGAGTGGTGGGACACGTTCCTGACCGCCGAGGGCAGTCACTCCGCGCCGGAGGCGACGCCCACGGCCCCGCCGCCCAGCGACACCGTCCCGGCCTCCTCCCTGCGGGCGACCTCAACACCAACCACCACACCCGAGCCCACCGCGCCTCCGACGCCACCTGCTCCCGCGCCAGCATCACCCGCCCTGCCCAAGCAGCGCACCTCGGTGACACCAGCGGTCGCCGCCTCCCCCGCGTACCTGGCCCTGGCCCAACTCGGCCGCAGGGACACGCGCCTGGCTCTCTCCGCAGCAGACTGCCGCGCCCTGGAGCCCCTGGCCGCCGAATGGTTCGCACGCGGGGTAAATGCCGACTGCCTCACCCAAGCCCTCACGGCGGGCCTCCCCGCCCAGGTCGACTCCCCCGTCGGCCTTGTACGCCGCCGCCTCACCGACAAACTGCCGCCGCACACGGCCGGCATCCCGGCCCCCGCCACGACCGTCACCCCGAAGCGCCGCCTTCTCGCGGAGTGCACCGAATGCGGCCGCCCCGGCGCGCCCGAAGCGCTCCCCGACGGCCTGTGCCGCCCCTGCCGCACCACACCGCAGGAGGCGTCCGCCGCTCCACCTGCCGAGCGCGACGTCCACGCCCTGGTCAGCCAGCTACGCGACTTGACCCGCCTGCCCTGACCCTCCGTTGGCGCTTCAACGCCGACACCGGCAGCACGCAAGTGGACGTGTTCGCCGTGCCCCTCCTGCGTACATGCCCTGCACACTCCGCGTACATCCGCCCCGTGGCGGTGCGTCACCCCTGGCCACGTTGAGTCACGTCGATCAGTGTTGAGGAATGACCGACAAGCAGCCGCTTCTCCCCGTACGACCGAAGCGCGGCCTTCGCGCCCGATTCTCCTGGCACCACTTCACAATGCGCTTCAGCTCCACCCCGCGTGGAGCCCGCCTCGCCCGTCGGCTGGCCGGCGAGCGCCTCGACGCCTGGGGCATCCCGTACGGGTGCGACGCGCACGATGCGTTGCTGCTGACCGTCGCCGAGCTCAGCAGCAACGCGGTGCGCCACGGTCACGTATCCGGCCGCGACTTCCGCCTCCGCCTCTTCGCCGAGGGCACGGCCATCCGCATCGAGGTCACCGACACCCGGGGCGAGTGCCTCCCGACTTCTGCCGCGCCGGCCGCGCCCGACCAGGAGGGAGGCCGCGGCCTCCTGTTGGTCGCCGCCCTGGCCGACCGCTGGGGCTGGTACCCCAGCGTGGACGGGCCGGGCAAGACGGTATGGGCGGTCCTCGAAGTCTCCCCGTGCCCGGAACAGCAGGATTCCAGCCAGTAGGCAGTATCACGTTGCACTCGAAAATCCGTGCGTGTGATGATCCTGCGCATGCCCACGGGTGGGGACGAGATACCGGAACAGCAGCGCAGGCGGTCACGGCTGGCAGACCTGGACGATCTTCCGGGGCCGCCCCCCGACAGAGAACCCCTCGCGACGTCGGGCAAGGCCGAACAGGACCAACTGCGTACGGCTCGGCGTGAGTTTGCTGTGTTGCTGGGCGAGTTCCGGCGAACGGCGGTGCTGGTGCCGCTGGACGAGGCCGGTGACCTGTGGTCGGCGGAGCAGAACGGTGTGCGCTGGATCTGTGCGTTCTCGGATGAGGAGGCGTTGGCCCGGTTCGCGTTGGTCCGTGGGGATGCCGGGCGGGAGTGGACGTACCAGGCCGTTCTGGGGGCGCGGTTGCTGGATGTGATGGTGCCGCTGCTGCCGGGGCCGGCGGGAGTGGCGCTCGATGCGGGCAGTACGGACGGGATGTTGTTCCCGCCGGTGGCGGGCATCGTGCCGGACGCGGTCGCGGTGGATCTCGGGGGGATGCGGTGAGCGGGGAGAACGCGGATCTTCAGGTGCCGCCGGCAGCGTTGGCGGAGATCGCGAAGGGGATCGATCTGGCGCATGCGGAGCTGAAGGAGCTCGGGTTCATCGGTGAGGCGTCTGTGGGGCGGGGGTTTTCGGATCTTGCCTTGTCGGGCCTGGAGTTGGGGCATGGCGGGCTGACGTCGGAGTTCGAGACGTTCTGCGACCGGTGGGAGTGGGGTGTGCGGGCCCTGACGCAGAAGGGCAACGGATTCGCGCTGGGGGTGGGGTTGTCGGCGGGTTCGTTCGCGGAGCAGGAGCAGTACGTCAAGGACTCGATCAAGATCGGTGTGAACTCCCTGAACGGGAACCCGCACGCGTCCGAGGACGACGTCAAGGGGATGAGCTGGGACACGATCAGCACCCAGTCCGCGTACGACAACCCGGACTACAGCCGCGAGTCATGGGATGCGGCCCACGCCGAGGTGAAGCAGACCTGGAAGGACACCACCTACGACGTGGAGGACGCCGCGCTCGACTCGATGGAGCGCAACGGGCTGATGGACCCGGAGGTACGGGACGCGGCGGACGAGCGGCTGCGGGAGCAGCTTGATCCGTCGCAGGAGACGATCGATCAGGCTGAGCAGCCGCGGTGGGGGGAGAGTCGCTGATGGTGGACTGGGGGAAGTGGGGCGACGCCCTGTACGACGGTGCGGGCAATCTCGTCGACAAGGGCAAGGAAGTCGTCGGCGAGGGGATCGACAAGGGCACCGATGTGCTCGGGTCGGGCCTGCAGAAGGTCGGTGCGGACGAGTGGGCGGACGCAGTCGAGGACTGGGGCGATGAGACCGCGTCCTCACTGGGTGCGGACGTCGGGGAGCAGCAGCTCGGTCAGACCGAGGAGGCCGACGAGCTGATCCACGGTCGGCCGGAGAAGATCAGTGCGGCGGTGAAGAACCTCCGGGACTTCCAGAAGGCGTTCGATCTCGTCGGTGGCGGGATGAAGAAGCTGGATTCCGGTCACTGGAAGGGTGAGGCGGCCGATGCCTTCCGGGCCAAGTTCCAGACGCTGCCCACCGACTGGCTGCGCGCGGCGGATGCGTTCGAGAATGCGGCCAATGCCTTGGAAACGTTCGCCGGGACGGTCACCAGCGCTCAGGCCAAGGCCGGTGAGGCGATCGCGCTGTACAAGGACGGCAAGCAGGACTACGAAACTGCGGCAGCTGCCTTCAAGGAGAAGGCGGAGGCGTACAACGCGGTCCGCAACACCGACCATCCCCTCCCGCATCCGGGGACGTTCTCCGACCCGGGCGCGGCCAAGCGCCGGCACGCTCAGGAGATCCTGCAGCGCGCCCGGCAGGCGCGTAACGACGCCGGCGAGGCCGCCAAGGGTGCGATCACCGCGGCGATGGCACATGCCCCGAAGGAGCCCACCGGCCTGGACCGGGCCAAACAGGAGCTCCTCGACTACGGGGTCGGCCAGGGCATGGAGCTGGCGCACTTCGGTGGTGGTGTCGTCAAGGGCACCGCGGGGCTGCTGAACTTCGTACGATCGGTCAACCCGGGCGATCCGTACAACCTGACGCACCCGGCCGAGTACTACAAGGGCGTCAACATGACGCTCGCCGGCCTCACGTCCACCGTCGCCAACCCCGACCGCGCACTGAAGAACGCCTGGGACGCGGCCAAGGGTGACCCCTCAGAATTCCTCGGCCGACTTGTGCCCGAACTGTTCGGCACCAAGGGCGGGGGTTTCATCAAGGGCGGCCTGCGGGCCGGTGTGAAAGACCTCCGCGACCCCCCTAAGGGCCCAAACCGCCAAGGCCACGAGAACAACCCCGACTCCAACGGGCAGCAGTGCAGCAAGGTCGAGTGCGACGGAGACCCCGTCGACGTGGCCACCGGGCGCATGCTGCTCCCGCAGACGGACATCGTGCTCCCGGGCTCACTCCCGTTGGTATTCGAGCGTGTCTTCGACTCCTCGCGCCGGGCCGGCCGCTGGTTCGGCACCGGCTGGTCGAGCACGGTCGACCAGCGGCTGGAGATCGACGCGGAAGGCGTGGTCTTCAGCTGCAACGAAGGCAGCCTGCTCGCCTACCCGCACCCGGCGCCTGGTGTCCCCGTCATGCCCACGCACGGCCGGCGCTGGCCCCTGGACAGAGTGCAGGACGGCTACACGATCACCGATCCGGAAACCGGCCAGGTCCGGCACTTCGTCGACCAGCCCACCGGAGAGCTGGCGCTCCTGGCCCAGATCGACGACCACAACGGCCGCTGGATCGCCTTCGAGCACGACGAGGAGGGTGCTCCGACGTCGATCGTGCACCACGGCGGCTACCACCTGAAACTCACCACGCACGAAGGCAGGGTCACCGCCCTGCACCTGGCAGGCGCCGCCCCCGACGGCACCGACCAGGAGATCCTCCGCTACGGCTACACCGACGGCCACCTCACCGCCGTCACCAACTCATCGGGCAAGCCCCTGCGCTTCGACTGCGACGAACTGGGCCGCATCACCGCGTGGACGGACACCAACGGCAGCCGGTACGAGTACGTCTACGACGAACACGACCGCTGCGTCTACCAGACCGGCACCAACGGCCACCTCGAAGCCCACTTCACCTGGGACGACACCGATACCGAGACCGGCCTGCGTATGACGTCCATGACGGACGGTATGGGCCACACCACACGTTATGTGATCAACGAGCGAGCTCAGGTCGTCGCCGAGATTGATCCGCTGGGGGCAGTCACCCGCTATGAGCACGACCGCTATCACCGACTGATGTCTGTCACGGACCCACTTGGACACACCACCCGTTCCACATACGACGAATACGGTCGGGCGACCGTGGTGGAGCGACCGGATGGAACCCTGTCGAGGGCGCGGTACAACGGGCTCGGGCTTCCGGTGCGGATCACCGACACGGCGGGATCGGTAACGCGTCAGACGTTCGATCAGCAAGGCAACCGCACATCGGTCACCGATCCCTCCGGGGGTGTGACGTCCTTCTCGTACGACGCGCGGGGGCATCTCGCCTCGGTTACTGACGCCCTGGGGCAAACCTCGCTCGTGGCCTGTGACAGAGCAGGGCTCACCATCGGACTCACCGACGCACTGGGCGCCATCAGCCGACTCGGACGTGACGCTTTCGGCCGTACGACGAGCATTACTGACGCTGCCGGCGCGACCACGCGTTTCGAATGGACGGTGGAGGGCCAACTGGAACGCCAGGTCGAGTCGGATGGCAGCGAGCAAAGTTGGGTGTTCGACGGTGAAGGCAACTGTCTGGCGCACGTCGACGCGATGGGAAGAATAACCAGGTCCCAGTACGGCGACTTCGATCTCCTCATAGCCCGGACAGAGCCTGACGGGGCGCTTTTCGAGTTCACTCATGATGTCAACTTGCGATTGACAGAAGTCATCAATCCTCAAGGCCTGCAGTGGCGCTACGCGTACGACCCTGCTGGACGCCTCACGTCCGAGTGCGACTTCGACGGTCGCATCGTCACATACGCCTACGACTCGTCCAACCAGATGGTCTCGAGGACCAACAGTCTCAACCAGACGATCCGGTTCGAGCACAACAGCCTCGGCAAGGTAGTTCTCAAGGATGCTGACGGCGACACGACCACCCTCGAATACGACGCCTTTGGCGAGCTTGCCACGGCAGTCGGCACCGATATGACGTTGTCCCGGCTGCGAGACCGGCACGGCCGTCTGCACTCAGAGACGGTGAACGGACGAACGACGACCTACCAATACGACAAACTAGGTCGGCGCGTCGGAAGGACGACTGCCTGCGGCGCTGTGAGTGAGTGGACCTTTGATGCGGCAGGGCGCCGGAACCATCTCACGACATCCGGACGGGAATTGTCATTCGAGAGAGACCCTGCCGGGCGGGAACTGGTCCGCCACATCAGTGAGACCATCACGCTGACGCACACCTTGGATGCGTCCGGACGCCTCGCCGTCCAGGATGTCACAGCTCGGGGGAAACGCCTTCAACGCCGCGACCACAGCTACCACGCTGATGGCAGCGTCGCACGAATCGTTGATCAACTCGCCGGCGCAAGAACATACGACCTGGATGCCGCCGGGCGCGTTACAGAGGTGCACGCTGCCGATTGGACAGAGCAGTACGCATACGACGCGGCTGGAAACCAGACGTCGGCAACCTGGTCATCACGTACTTGGGGTCACGAAGCGACGGGGGCACGTTCTTACCGAGGTACCAGCATCGAGCGTGCTGGGCGCATTCGCTACATGCACGACGACATGGGGCGAATGATCCTTCGCCAGAAGGCGCGCCTCTCACGTAAACCCGACACCTGGCACTACGAGTGGGATGCTGAGGATCGCCTCATCTCGGTCACCACCCCCGGCGGTCAGAAGTGGCGGTACAGCTACGACGTGCTCGGGCGGCGCATCGCCAAGCGCCGAGTCGCGGAAGACGGACACACCGTCCTGGAGCAGATTCGGTTCACCTGGGACGGCGCCATCCTCTGCGAACAGATCCACGAAGGCGAGGGATTGCCGCACCCCGTCAGCCTCACATGGGATCACGATGGCCTTCGCCCGATATCTCAGACAGAACGCATAATCGCCGTAGACGCATCACAAGAAGTAATTGATGAACGTTTTTTTGCCATAATCACCGACCTGGTGGGAACCCCCAGCGAGCTCATCGATGAGTCGGGTACGCTCGCATGGCGAAGTCGCCGCACTCTTTGGGGGGCAACTGCATGGGCAACCAACAGTTCGACGTACACACCGCTTCGGTTCCCGGGTCAGTACTTCGATCCTGAAACCGGACTACACTTCAACTTTCATCGTCACTATGATCCGGAAACTGCTCGATACATTTCACCGGACCCCCTCGGTCTCATTCCGGCACCCAATCCTGTCACATACGTTCTAAATCCTCTCCTATGGATTGACCCGCTCGGACTCAAGGCTTGCATCGGGGAAGCTGACCCCGCAAGCCAGGCGGGCGATCTCAGCATGCTTGCCGACAAGATTGCTGCGCACGGCGACATCAACAAGCGAGGAATTCCAGGCATCGACGACCTGGATGTGCCGGAGTACCTCGAAGATATGATGACTGCAAAACCTGGTATTAAAATGAGAGACTCCCCGTCGGGAAACCATCGTTGGGCATGGTGGGACGAAGCGAGCAAGACAATGCTCATCCGCGAGGGGTTCAACGGCACCTTCATGCAACCGAGTGACGGCTTCAACTATTTCATGCGCCAACTCCAGGAGTAACACCATGAACGAAATTTTGAGACTTCAACACGAATCATCGGATTCCCCCCACACAGACGCAACCTGGTCCCTACTGTCCGAGTCGGCAATCAACAGCATCGCTCAGTACGACGCCTATCGACTGGAAATCGAGCTGGAAGGACTTGCCCCCCAAATCCGTGAGAAAATCATGGAACCACTGTATTCCATGAGAAGACTGCTCTCTTCCTGGGAGCATCTCGTGCGGAGGATGGAGTCAGACTGGAAACTGCCGGGACAGTATCCGATCAGCGCCTACATCAACGATCTGGATTCACGTAGCCGGTTGCAGATTGCCATGGCCACACTTAATGACGAGGCTCAGGCAGCACTGTCCCCTTTGCTGGCAGAGTTGGACAATCGCTTCCTGCACGAGTCGGTGCCTGACGAATCGGGCGAGCTCCGGCCCTGGCTGAAACCGTCGTCAGGTGAAGAGCCGCAGGGATTTTGGCTGCGCAAACCTCATAGGCACCCCTGGTAGGCCGCCGCCCCGCCCACCGGCGAGGGTGACGGGCGCCGCAGCAAAGGGCTCCTATGTCCCAAGGACCGAGCTGCGCACACCAACCGTTCCCGCTCCGGTGACCGGAAAGTAACGTCCCCTTCCTCGCTCCCACGGCTTCGCTGGACTGGAGATCGCCGCTCGGAGAGACTTGCCCCACCATGTCGGGTCCGCACACCAACACGCGCGGGCCATCAGCGCACGCACACACGGGGGCAAGGTGCCAGACCAGCCGATCGCCGGGCGGTACGAGCTCCTGGAGGAGCTCAACAGCGGCGGTATGGGCGACGTGTGGCGCGGTCACGACGCCGTGCTGGACCGGCCCGTCGCGGTGAAGGTGGTCCGGCGGCAGGCCGTCGCCGGCTCACCGCAGCTGGCTGAGGAGTTCGCCAAGCGGTTCAAGCGCGAGGCCCGCATCACCGCGCGCATCCAGCATCCCGGTGTGCCTCAGGTATTCGACGCCGTGCTGGATGACGCCTTTGAGCGGCTGTTCCTCGTCATGGAGCTGGTCGACGGCGTCCCGCTGTCCGCGTACATCCACCCGGATCATCCGCTGCCCGTCAGCTGGGCCGTGGCCGTCGCCGCGCAGGTCGCCAACGTGCTGTCGCACGCCCACGAGGTGCCCGTGATCCACCGCGACCTCAAGCCGGGCAACATCCTGGTCGCGCAGGACGGGACGGTGAAGGTCCTCGACTTCGGGATCGCGGCGATCCTGCGTACGGACGTCACCAAGCTGACCGCGACCGGCAGCCCCATCGGGACGTACCAGTACATGGCGCCGGAGCAGGTTCGCGGAGGGCGGACCAGTCCGCAGACCGACCTGTACGCGCTGGGTTGCGTACTGCACGAACTGCTCAGCGGGAGGCGCTTGTTCACCGCCGACAGCGAGTATCTGGTGATGTACCAGCACGTGAACGCCGCCCCGACCCCGCTGCGCCTGCTTCGGCTGGACGTACCGGCGCCCCTGGAAGACCTCGTCCTGCACCTGTTGCTCAAGGCGCCTGAGGCCCGGCCCGTCGACGTACAGGAGGTGTACGAGCGGCTCCGGCCCTTCCTGCCGTCGCCCGGCGAGAGGCCTGCGCCCGGTGAGGCGGGGCCGCGGGGAGCGCCCGATCCGACGGGCGTCTTCCGTCAGCCGTACGCGCCGCGCGCCCGCGCCGGTACGAGCAGGGCCGTACCCACCACAGTCGACCCGAACGCCACGCCTCCGGTTCCCGTTGCCGTACCGGAGCAACTGCGGGAGGAGATCGCGGAGGCGTACGCGCACTCCGACGCGCTGCTGGACGAGGAGCGGTTCGCTCAGGCCGCCGAGGTGCTGAGCGAGATCATCGAGCCGGCCGCACGCGCCCTCGGTGCCGAGAACAAGAAGGTCCTGGAGCTCCGGACTCAGCGCGCCGCGATCCAGCTACTCGGTGGGGACTACCGGGCTCCGGCACGTGGTCGTCGACGAGGCACAGGACCTGCACCCCGCCCAGTGGCGGCTGCTGCGCGCCGCGGCCCCGGCCCGGCCGGACGACCTCTTCATCGCGGGTGACCCCCACCAGCGCATCTACGACACGAAGGTGTCGCTGAAGGCGGTCGGCGTCCGTGTCTCCGGGCGGTCCACGAAGATGCGCAAGAACTACCGGTCCACCCACGAGATCCTCAGTTGGTCGACCGCCCTCCTCATCGGCCGGCCCTTCGAGCAACTGGCGGACGATGCCCGCAACGAGACGCTGCTCGGCTATCGGTCGGCCCTGCACGGCACCGGGCCCGAAATGTTCGGCGGGAACTCGGAAGCCGCCGAACTCGACGCCCTCGTCGCGCGGGTGCGCGCGTGGCTCGACAGTGGGATCCAGCCGGGTGAGATCGGAATCGGCTCCCGGTTCAACAAGAGTTGCGACAAGGTGGTCGAACGTCTCACAACAGCGGGGATCCGCGCGGCACGCCTACGGGGCGATGCCGTCTCCGACCCGGCCACGGTCCAGGTCGGCACCATGCATGCGTTCAAGGGGCTGGAGTTCCGGTGTGTTGCCGTCGTAGGCGTGAGCAGCGGCGCCCTGCCGTATCCGAGGGCCGTGACCCCGGCAGACGTCGACCGGCTGCAGCACGACGCGGACCTTCTTGCTGAGCGCTGTCTGCTGTTCGTCGCCTGCACCCGCGCGCGGGACGGTCTGTACGTGTCGTGGTGGGGCGAGCCGAGCGACTTCCTGGTGCAGACGGGGGCCGTGAGTCACCACGATGTCCCGCACCGGAGCTGAGGAGCCGTCCCGGACCTGACTCGGGCATGCCCCCGCCAGGGACCCTCATCCCCCTGCGCCGAAGAGGACGTCCTGCGCCGCCTCGCGCGCTGCGAACAGCGCGCCGCGCAGCACCGCCCCACCGCCCAGCGTCCCGGCCCTGACCTCCGTACGCAGTGGTGACATCCGGGCCAGCCGCTCCTCCACCCGCGCGGCGAGGACGTCGCCGCCGGCCCGTCCGACCTCGCCGGCCAGCACGAGGCAGCCGGGGTCGAGTACGGAGACGACGGACGCGGCGCCGAGCGCGAGGCGGCCGGCGAGCTCCTCCAGGAAGGCGCCACCGTCCGCGTCGCCGGAACGCAGCGCGGCCCGTACGGCGAACGCCGCAGCGGGGTCCTGCTCCCGCACCCCGCCCACCGAGGGGTCCGACACCTTGATGCCGTGGTCCGCGGCGAGCCCGCAGATGGCGGCGGAGCCCACCAGGGAGTGAAAGCCGCCGTCGCAGTCGACCGCGGAGGGGACCCCGGAGGTGCCCGGCACCGGGAGGAAACCGATCTCTCCCGCTCCGCCCGAGGCGCCGCGGCGCAGCTTCCCGTCGAGCATGACGGCGGCGCCGATCCCGTGGCCGAGCCAGAGCAGCACGAAGGTGTCGCGGTCCTGGGCGGCTCCGATGCGGTGTTCGGCGACGGCGGCGAGATTGGTCTCGTTCTCCACGAGGACCGTGGCGGGCAGCCGCCGCTGGAGCTCCCGCACCAGGCCCCGGTGCCAGGCGGGGAGCCCGGCGGTGTTCCTGAGCTCGCCGGTGACCGGGTCGATCAGGCCGGGGGCTCCGATGCCGACGCTGTGCAGCGGGGCCGATCCCGCGGTGCGGGCGGTGCGCTCCAGCATGGCCACGGCCCGCTCGACGGCGGGCTGCGTCCCGGTGTCACTGCCGATGGGCAGGGTGGCCTCGGCGAGGGTGACGCCCAGCAGGTCCGCCACGGCCACGGCGACGCTGTCCGTTCGTACGTCGAGGGCGGCCAGGTGGGCGCGGTCGGCGACGATCCCGTACAGCCGGGCATTGGGTCCACGGCGGTCCGAGCCGCTCTCCCCGACGACCCGGACCAGGCCGGCGTCCTGCAGGCGGTCGACCAGGTCGGCGACCGTGGGGCGGGACAGTCCGGTCAGGACCTTCAGCTGAGTGGCCGTCAGCGGGCCGTCCTGCTGGAGGTGCCGCAGGGCGAGCCGGTCGTTGATGGCCCGGGCGGTGCTCGGGGATGCGGGCATGCCGGGATCCTTCCAGATCACTGACGGTCCGCCGTCTCGGGGTTATTTATCAGGCAGGGTTCCTGATAGTTTACGGCCCGCATCGCGCATCGGCGCCGGGGACACCCCGGGCCGGACTTTTCAGGGGAGGGCATGGCGGATGACGACGGAACCAGCGATACCGGTCTTCGGCACGGAGCAGATCAGGCGGGCCAGGTACGCGGTCGCCGCGGTCTTCGCCGTGCACGGGGCGGTGACCGGCAGCTTCGCCACCCGGGTCCCCTGGATCCAGGACCACGCCTCGGTCAGCGCGGGTCAGTTGGGTCTCGCGCTGGCCTTCCCCGCGATCGGCGCCTCGCTGGCCATGCCGATGGCGGGCAGTGTCAGCCACAGGTTCGGCGCCCGTACCGCGCTGCGCGGGCTGCTCGCGCTCTGGACCCTGGCACTGGTCCTCCCGGCGCTGGCCCCGAACCTGCTCACGCTCTGCCTCGCGCTGTTCGTGTACGGAGCGACCGCAGGAATGTCCGACGTGGCGATGAACGCACTGGGCGTCGAGGTGGAGAACCGGCTCGACAGGTCGATCATGTCCGGGCTCCACGGCATGTGGAGCGTGGGCGCCCTCGTCGGTTCGGCAGCGGGCACGGTCGCGGCGCACATGGGTGCCGACGCACGGCTGCACCACACGCTGGCCGCGCTGGTACTGACCGCCCTCGGCCTGGCCGCCTGCCAGGGCGTCCTGGACCTGCGCAGCGAGCCCGACGAGGAGCCGCCGCCGCGCTTCACCCTGCCGCCGAAGTCCGCACTGGCCATCGGGGCGGTGGGCTTCTGCGCGGTGTTCGCCGAAGGGGCGAGCATGGACTGGTCGGCGGTCTACCTCCGGGACGTCATGGGCAGCTCCGCGGGGCTCGCCGCGGCGTCGACCACCGCGTTCGCCCTGATGATGGCCATCGCCCGGATCGCCGGCGACAGGGTCGTCGACCGTTTCGGCGCGGTGCGCACCGTACGGGCCGGAGGGGTCCTGGCGACGGCCGGCGGACTGCTCGTGGTCCTGTCGTCCGGTCCCGCCCCGGCGCTCGTCGGCTTCGGGCTGCTGGGCCTCGGCGTGGCGGTGGTCGTCCCGCTGGCGTTCGCCGCGGCCGGGCGCAGCGGCACGAACCCGAGCCGGGCCATCGCGGGCGTCGCCACCATCACGTACACCTCCGGGCTCATCGCGCCGTCCGCGATCGGTTCACTGGCCGAGGCGACCTCGCTGCTCGTGTCGTTCGGGCTGGTGACGGTGCTGGCGTTCGGACTGGTCCTGGGGGCGGGCGTGCTGCGGGCGGGTGACCGCAAGGTCGCCGAAGGCGGGACGGCGAGGCCGGCGCCGGCCCGGAGCCCGTCGGACGGCTGACCGGCACGGCCGCGTGGCGTGGCTCCGGGCCGCCTCGTCCCGTGTGGGGGTCGCCCCTATGTGAGTGGTCAAGATCGAGGCCCGGTCGGACGCGCAGTCCACGGCGGCACGGCGTTCGTCCACCGGCCCGGCCACCGCACTCCCCCGAGAACGCGTTTCCCGTCGCGCCGGCACAAGGTGCGACGGATATCCATCGGCGATTCACTGGAATGGAGGCCTGCCTCACGCACGGCACGAAGGCGGGCTCGAGCCTTCGAACGCCGACCCCGAGCCGTCGCCCGTGACGGCACCGGCGGAGATGAGGAAGGGGCCTGCCCGTGACCACGCTTCCCGGCTACCACAGCAACAGGATCTCCGAGCTGATGGACGCGCCTGCCGGCCACCGCGACGCCGACTGGCTGAAGGAATCGCTCCAGCAGGCCCTGATGCTCGAACTCGCCACCTTGCCGCCCTACTTGTGTGCGATGTGGTCGATCGACGACCAGGACCACGACGCGGCCGCCGCTGTCCGGCGGATCGTCTTCGACGAGATGAGCCATCTGGGCCTCGTGGGGAATCTGCTCACCACCGTCGGCGGCGAGCCCCGACTCGCGGACGCCAGGACCGTGCCCACCTACCCGGGACCGCTGCCCGGCGGTGTACGCCCGGGCCTGACGGTGTACCTGAGCGGGTTCTCGAAGGATTCACTCGACCTCTACTCCCGCATCGAGGCACCCGACGACCCGGTGGCGGAGGGGCAAAAACACACCTCGATCGGCGCCTTCTACTCCGCGATACTGGCCGCGTTCCGCGACAGCCCGGAGCTGATCACGGGACATCATCAGCTGACCCGGAACATGTCCCACCACGGGCAGGGCAACGACCTCGTCGCCGTCGCCTCCCTCGCCGACGTCGAGAAGGTCGTCGCCGTCATCAAGGAACAGGGTGAGGGCACCTCCGCGTCGCCGGAGAACCCGCACCCCGGCGAGAGCGGTGAGCTGGCCCACTTCTACGTCTTCCGCGAGCTCTTCCACGGCCGCCGGCTGGTGAGGACCGCCCGGAACCCGGACCGCTGGGAGTTCACCGGCGACAAGATCGCGATGCCGTCGGCCCGCCCGATGGGGACCGTCCCCGCAGGCGGCTGGGGGGCGGTGGATCCGGAGACCGCGGAGCCGCGCGAGGCCGGCAACCGCGCGTACAGCGAGATGCTCCGCTTCCTCGAAGCGGCCTGGCAGGCCGATCTGCCTGCCAGGGCCAAGGAACTGCTGACCAAGGCCGTCGGCCGGATGCGCTTCCTCGAGGGACCGGCACGGACTCTGATGGAACGTCCGCTGCCCGACGGAAGCGGACGTACCTACGGCCCCGAGTTCCGCTACACCCCCGCGTGAACCGCGTGAACTCCGCTGCGGTGCCCATGCGGGCGAGAGCGGCTCCACTCAGCCGAAGACCCACATCCTGGTCACCACGCCCTGCAGCAGGGACTGCACCGCCGCCCCGCCGATTCCGGTGGACCGGTCGCTGAACACCCAGATGCCCGCGTTGAAGGTGTACCCGCGGCCCGGCTGGATCGTGAACTGGAGTTCCGGCCCGGCCATCAGGACCGGGCCCTGACCTCCGGACGAGGATTCGCCCGCACTGATCCTCGCGCGCCACAGTTTGCGGCTGGCGGCGGCCAGCAGCCGTCCGTCCTCGAACACGGTGAGCTCGAATCCACCTTCGGACGTCGCGTTGCTGCCCACTCCGACCGCCTTCATCACATGGCTGAAGCGGCCGGGGTTGAGGACGGCGTGGGGGAACCTCTGCCCCGGGGTGTCGGACCTGAGGAACACCCCGAAACCGGCGTGCGCGTTGACGAAGCCGGACGCCCCGCCGGCCACCAGCCCCGACCGGGCGTCCAGACCGACGCCTCCGGTGCTCCGGTCCAGGATCCGGCTGAACGGCGGGTGGCCGTTCCCGTCGTGCCAGGCCCAGCTGAAGTCGTACGGCGGGACGAACCCGAGGGAGCGCAGCTCCGCACCGTGCGGTCTCATGGGCGCGGTGTCGAAGGCCGAGGCGGACACACCGCCGTCGCCGAGTGTGGCGGCCGCGTCGGGGCGCACGAGTTCCCGGGAGCGCAGGCGCTCGAGTGCCCTGACCGCCGAGGGATCGCCTTCGATCAGCTTCACGAGGGGTGCGTCCAGTGGAGCCGTCAGCTCCGCCACTTCGGCTTCCGAGGCCCGCTCACGCGCGACCGCCGAGGCGGACCGCTCGACGAGCGCGGCGACGGAACGCTCCGCGTTCTCCCGATCGGCCGGGGCCGCGTCGTCGCGGATGGAGATCTGAAGATCCATCGACGACGCGTCCGGGCGCGCGTACTTCTCCGTGTCGGTCATCTCGCCCTTCCCTCTCTTCCGGCATGTGCGACTGACGGGCTCCCGCCCGGATCCCCGCTCACGAGCCGTAGCGGGCAGCGAGACTCACCTGGGTGTCGGCCCCGGCGCCGTTCAGCGTCCACTGGATGTAGTGGTTGCCGCCTGTGACGTCCACCGACAGCCAGTGCCCCGGCAGAACGACGCCTTCCCAGAACTCGATCCAGAGGCAGGTGGGTCCGCCGATACAGAAAGGCGTGGTGCACGCGCATTTCCAGTAGTACGAAGTGAACTTCGCGTTGACAGATCCTTCGCTGCCCACCATGCAGATTCCGGTGCCGTTGCCCAGCTTCCATTTGGACGTCGCGATGGCCCAGTCCCAGCCCTGGACACAGCTCTGCGCGCCGTTGCAGAAGGTCTGCTTGAACCAGGCCTGCTCGCCGGCGTCCCTCGTCACGACCTGGCGGCCTTCTCCCGCGCGGTCCTGACCGGCCTCGGGCGGCTTGCCCCCCTGCTCCTGCGTGATCGGGGTGTCCGCCATCACGCGGCCGGACTGAATGACTCCTGTCATTCCCGGTTCGAATTCAACGAACTGGAATCCGCGCCCCTCTCCCAGCGAGAAGGTGGCGTGGACCGTCGTGGGCGCTGCCTGCGGCAGCCTCTTCGGCGGTGATTGTTCGGAATGCTTCTCCATCGTCGATATCCCTTCGCCCGGCGCGACTTGCGCCGATTCGAATATCACACGGGCACTCCGGACGGTCCTGCCGAAAAATTCGTGGAGGTATCCGTGCGGGCCTCCCGGTGACCGTGCGCGCAGCCGGTCGGCGAGCCGTTTCCCCCTTCCCGCCCCGACGGGACGCGGGACACACACCGCGGCATCTCTGTGGACCGCCGCTGACCCGTCGGAGCGATACCGGCCCGCGGCCCGGCGCGCGGGCGGCCGGACCGTCCGGTTCCGCCTGTGCCGGGGCCGAGCGCGAGGTCACGGCGCCGCGGCACTACCATGGCTCTGATCTTTTCCGCGGGTGGACCCCCAGGGCGCACCGCTACACACCGATCAGGGAGCGACCATGGGCCTCGGCGTGCGCTGGACCTTGCACGGCGACGGGAAGACCCCCGCACCGGGGGCCGTGGTGCGCCCCGACGAGCGCCTCTCCTGGCCGCGTACGTTCGGTCTCGGCGCCCAGCACGTGGTGGCCATGTTCGGTGCGTCCTTCGTGGCACCCGTCCTGATGGGCCTCGACCCGAACCTCGCCATCATGATGTCCGGCGTCGCCACTGCCATCTTCCTGCTGGCGACGAAGGGCAGGGTGCCGAGCTACCTGGGGTGCTCCCTCTCCTTCGTGGGGGTGGCCGCCACGATCCGGGCCAGTGGCGGCAGCAGTGCCACGGTCACGGGTGCGGTCCTGGTGGTCGGTGCCGTGCTGTTCCTGGTGGGGCTCGTGGTGCAGCGGTTCGGCGCGCGGATCATCCACGCGGCCATGCCTCCCGTGGTGACCGGGGCCGTCGTGATGCTCATCGGATTCAACCTGGCACCCGTCACCGCCTCGACGTACTGGCCGCAGGACCAGTGGACGGCCCTGCTGGTGATGCTCTTCACCGGGCTGGCGGTCGTCTGCCTGCGCGGCTTCTTCTCCCGTATCGCCATCTTCCTCGGGCTCGTCTTCGGTTATGTCCTGTCCTGGGTGCTCGACCTGGTCTTCGGGAAGATCCACTCCCCGGCCGGCGGCGCCGAGGCGGTCGACCACTGGCGGCTGGACCTGTCGGCCGTGGCGGACGCGGACTGGATCGGCCTGCCGTCCTTCCACGCGCCGAGCTTCGAATGGTCGGCCGTCCTGGTCGCCCTGCCCGTCGTCATCGCCCTGATCGCCGAGAACGCCGGGCATGTGAAGGCCGTCGGAGAGATGACCGGTGACTCGCTCGACGACAAGCTGGGCACCGCCATCGCCGCGGACGGCGCCGCCTCGATGCTGTCCACGGCCGTCGGTGGCCCGCCCAACACCACCTACTCCGAGAACATCGGCGTGATGGCCGCGACCCGGGTCTACTCCACCGCCGCCTACTGGGCCGCCGCCTGCTTCGCGCTGCTCTTCGGCCTCTGCCCGAAGTTCGGTGCGGTCGTCGCCGCGATCCCCGGCGGAGTGCTCGGCGGCATCACCGTCATCCTGTACGGCATGATCGGCCTGCTGGGCGCCCAGATCTGGCTGAACGCCAAGGTCGACCTGCGCAACCCCCTCAATCTCGTACCGGCCGCCGCGGGCATCATCATCGGGATCGGCGGGGTCAGCCTCAAGATCACCGACAACTTCGAGCTGAGCGGAATCGCGCTCGGCACGCTCGTGGTGATCACCGGCTACCACGCGCTGCGGGCGTTCGCCCCCGCACACCTCAAGACCCAGGAGCCCCTGCTGGACTCGGGCACGTCCCAGTACGACGAGAAGCCCCCGGCCGGCACCTCCTGAGCACGCCGGGCAGGGGCCGGACGGCCCTACCGCTCGGCCCGTGGCCAGCTCGTTGGCGTAGTCCGGGGTGAACGATACGGCCGCCCCTGCAGCCGTCGGACTCCCCCGGCAGCCACACCCGGAGGTACGCGTCGCTCCCTGACGACGCTCCGCCGTTCCTCAGCCCTCGGGCAGCTCGACCGGCGCGATCTCGTCGAAGACGTCGCCCGGCCCGGGGTTCGTCGGATCGGTGGACCCGCCGAACTGCGCCATCACGCCCCATACGGCGTTCAGCGCGGTCTGGACGGCGCCCTCGGCCCAGCCCGCCGTCCAGGAGATGTCGTCGCCCGCGAGGAACAGACTCCGCTTGTCGGCGGGCAGCCGGTCCTGCATGAAGTGGGTGAACAGACGTCGCTGGTAGCGGTAGTGGCCGGGCAGGTTGGCCTTGAAGGCGCCCATGAAGTACGGCTCGTTCTCCCAGGAGACGGTGACCGGGTTCCCGATGACGTGCTTGCGGATGTCGACGCCCGGATAGATCTCGCCGAGTGACTTGAGCATGACGTCCATGCGCTCCTTCGGGGAGAGCGGCAGCCACTTCAGACTGTCGTCGCACCAGGTGTAGGAGAGGCAGATGACGGCCGGCTTGTCAGGCCCGTCGTCCAGGAGGTACGTCCCCCGGGTCATCCGGTCGGTGAGGGTCATGGACATCGTGTCGCGGCCGGTGCTCTCGTCCTTGTCCAGCCAGAACGGCCGGTCGACCGGCACGAACAGCTTGGACGACTCCATGTAGTGGGTGCGCTCCATCGCCGTCCAGTGGTCGATCGGGAAGAGCGCGTCGTCGCAGGCGATCTTGGAGAGGAGCAGCCAGGACTGACCGGTGAAGACCGCGGCACGGTAGGTGCGGATGTCGCCGGTGGCGTCGGTGACGGTGATCCGGTTCCCGGCGGTGCGGTCGAGCCTCGTCACGGCGGTGCGCGGCTGCCCGTCGTGCAGGGAGGACAGCGACGTGCCGGCCGGCCAGTGCACGAGCTTCCGTGGCTCGCGCTCCCACAGGCGCAGCGGCAGCTGCTGGCTGCCGCCGACGATGCCCCTGTGGTGGTCGTCGGCCTCGGTGTAGACGACGCGGAGGATCTCCAGGATCGAGTTGGGGAAGTCGGTGTCCCAGCCGCCCGTGCCGAAGCCGACCTGCCCGAAGATCTCGCGGTGCCGGAAGGAGGCGAAGGCCTCGGAGCCGCAGAGGAAGCCGTAGAAGGTCTGGTCGTCGAGCTTCTCCACGAGCTTCGCCCAGATCTCGCGGATGCGCGGTACGTCGCGCTCGCGCATCGCGTGGTTCATGTCGGAGAAGTCGGCGCCCTCCTCCAGGCAGGAGTTCCAGGCGTCCATCACCTCGCGGTACACCTGGGGCAGGTCGTCGATGGTCCGCGCGTAGTGGGACTCACCCTTGAGGTCGACGACGGTCGACGGGGTGGCCGGGGAGAGGGGGTTGGGGAACGGCTTCGTCTCCAGGCCCACCAGGTCGATGTAGTGCTGCAGAGCCGTGGACGACGGCGGGAAGCGCATCGCGCCCATCTCGGCGGTCAGCGAGGGGTCGCAGCCGTCGAAGCCGACGGTGCGCAGCCGGCCCCCGATCCGGTCCGCCTCGTAGACGACGGGCTTCAGGCCCATCTTCATGAGTTCGTACGCGGTGATGATCCCGGAGAGCCCACCGCCGATGACGGCGATCTCGCTGCCGTGCTCGGTCGCCGGTATCTGCCCGATGCCCGCCGGGTGGGCGAGGAAGTCGTCGTAGGCGTAGGGGAAGTCCGGCCCGAACATGGTGATCGGCGGCTGCGCGTCGGTGTGCTGGACGGCGTTGGGCACCGTGGACGTCATGGGGTACGGACTCCTTGCGGGGTAAGCGCGGAACGGGCAGGGGTGCTCAGACCAGGGAGCGGTACAGGCGCGGGACGCGGTCCTGGAGATACGGGTTGGCGGCGCGTGACCCGGCGAGCAGCCCGGGGTCCACCTCGCCGAGGACGAGTTCCTCACCGCGTCCGGCGCGGGCGCGGACCGTGCCGTCGGGGCCCGCCAGGCAGCTCAGCCCGGTGAAGTCGAACTCGCCTTCCTCGCCTGCCCTGTTGACGTACGCGATGTAGAGCTGGCTTTCGAAGGCGCGGACCGGCACGACGGCTTCGGCGACGAACGGGAAGGGGTGCATCAGCGCGGTCGGGACCAGGAGCAGTTCGGTCCCGGCCAGGGCGTGCGCGCGTACGTTCTCCGGGAACTCGACGTCGTAGCAGATCAGCAGCCCGACCCGTACGCCGTCCAGGTCGGCCTGCACCACGGGGTCCTCGCCGGGGGTGAACCACTGTTCCTCGAAGCTGCCGAAGAGGTGGGTCTTGCGGTAGTTGGCGAGCGGCGCCCCGGCGGGGCCGATGAGCTGCGCCGCGTTGAAGACCGCTTCACCGGCCCGCTCCGGGTATCCGTAGTGGACGGCGAGGCCGTGGCGTACGCAGATGTCGGCAACCGCCTGGGCGGCCTGCCCGTCCGCGGGTTCGGCCAGCTCGGGGACCGCGTCACCGATGGCGTATCCGGTGAGGAACAGCTCCGGGCAGACCAGCAGGCGAGCGCCCGCGGCGGCGGCCCGCTCGGCGGCCTCGTCGAGCGCGGCGAGGTTGGCGTCCACGGAGCCGACTCGTCCGGAGCTCTGGAGCAGGGCGGTGCGCAGCGGCGGCATGACTGACCTCGGGCGGGACGGGCGGGGTGGGGAGACCTCTTGAAGGTACGGGGCCGGGATCACGGCCGACAAGGCGCGATTGTTGCGCGTCCACCGTCGATCCGTTGCGCGTGGAGCGGCCCGACCGGCGATTTGTTGCGCACGGCGACTTCGCAGGTCGGAGGAGTGATTTCGGTCTCGCGGGACGGTCGCGGGCGCCCGGTCTCGCGGAGGGCCCCCGACCGGTCCACCGGGACGGGCCGGCCCCGCCCCGGACCGCCGTCGGCCGCCCGGCATCGGCCTTCCCGGCGCCGGCCGGTCATGACGCCGGTCGTCAGGCGGGCGGCCCCGACGAGTACCGCCTCAGCAGCGGGGAAAGTACGAGGACCGACTTCGTCCGCTCGACGTAGGGCTCACCGGCGATGCGCTCCAGCACCTGCTCGAAGTGCCGCATGTCGGCGGCGAAGACCTGGACGATCGCGTCGGCGTCGCCTGTCACCGTGGACGCGGACGCGACCTCCGGGTACGCCGACAGGCCCCGCTTGATCGCTTCGGGGGCGGTGTTGCGGCTGCAGTAGATCTCGATGAACCCCTCGGTCTCCCAGCCGAGCGCCGCCGGGTCGACCCGCACGGTGAAGCCCGTGATGGCGCCTTCGGCGCGCAGCCTGTCCACCCGGCGCTTGACCGCGGGTGCGGAGAGGCCGATGAGGGCACCGATGTCCGCGTAGGAGCGACGGGCGTCCTCGGCGAGGGCGTGGACGATGCGTTCGTCGAGGTCGTTAAGGCGCACGTCGGGCGGATCACTTTTCTGCGGCGGAGGGCTTCGGGGGGGCGGCTCGGGGCCGCCCCCCGAAGTAGACCACGCGCGCCCGGCGCGGGGCGCGCCCACCGCGGGGGCCGACCGGTCAGAAGGGGAACCGCGAGCGGCCGTGCTGGACCGAGATCCACTTCTGGGTGGTGAAGGCCTCGAGCATCGACTCGCCGTTCAGCCGCCCGAGGCCTGAGTTCTTCTCCCCTCCGAAGGGGACGATGGGCTCGTCGTGGACCGTGCCGTCGTTGATGTGGATCATGCCGGTGCGGATTCGCTGTCCCACCCGTACGCCGCGCTCGACGTTGCCGGTGTGGACCGCGCCGCTCAGACCGTACGGGGTGTCGTTGGCGATGCGTACGGCCTCGTCCTCCCCGTCGAAGGGGACGAGCAGGGCCACCGGCCCGAATATCTCCTGCCGCAGTACGGGCGAGTCGGCGGCTATGCCCGTCAGCACCGACGGGCTCACCACGTTGCCCTCGGCCCGGCCGTGCAGCAGTGCCGTGGCACCCGCCTCCACGGTCTCGTCGACGAGCTTGGACACCGCGTCGGCCTGCGAGGAACTGATCAGCGGGCCGATGTGGGTGGTGGGGTCGGCCGGGTCGCCGACACGCAGGGAGGCGACCTTCGCGACGAACTTCTCGGTGAACTCCTTCTCCACCGAGCGGTCCACCAGGATGCGGTTGGCGGCCATGCAGACCTGGCCCTGGTGGATGTAGCGGCTGAAGACGGCCGCGTCGACGGCGTAGTCCACGTCGGCGTCGTCCAGGACGATCAGCGCACTGTTGCCACCGAGTTCGAGTACCGCGCGCTTGAGGTTGGCCGCGCAGACCGTCGCGACGTGGCGGCCGATCCTGTCCGACCCCGTGAAGGAGATGACCTGCGGCACGGGGTGCTCCAGCAGGCTGTCGCCGATCTCCGCGATGTCGGTGACCACGACGTTCAGCAGTCCGGCGGGCAGCCCCGCCTCCTCGAACACCTTGGCGATCAGGGTGCCACCGCAGACCGGGGTGTTCTGGTGCGGCTTGAGGACCACGGCGTTGCCGAGGGCGAGGGCGGGCGCGACCGACTTGAGCGACAGCAGGAAGGGGAAGTTGAAGGGACTGATGACACCCACGACGCCGACGGGCAGCCGGTAGACACGGTTCTCCTTGCCCTCGGTCGGCGAGGGGAGTATCTGCCCCGTGGACCGCAGCGTCAGCTGGACCGCCTCGCGCAGGAACTCCTTGGCCAGGTGCAGTTCGAAGCCCGCCTTCAGCCGGGTTCCGCCGAGCTCCGCGACGATCGCCTCGCTGATCTCCGCCTCGCGCTCCTCGACGACCCGCAGCGCCTTCTCCAGCACCGTCCGCCTGGCGTAGGGGTTGGTGTCCGCCCATTCCGGCTGGGCCCGCTCGGCCGCCCGGTATGCCTGGTCGACCTCGTCGGCCGTCGCGACGGTGATCGAGGCGAGCTTCTCCCCGCTGTACGGGTTGAAGTCGATGATGTCCCAGGACCCCTTACCCGGCCTCCACTCGCCGTCGATGTACTGCTGGGCCAGGTCGGTGAAGTAGGAAGTCATGAGATCCCTTACCGCAGAGGGGCGGGCAGCTGATTCCGGCTCATATTACTTATCCTTCAACCATGTTGAGGGCGAGTCGGGAGTGCTCGCGTCGATGACGCGTCCGGGAGCGGTCAGCCGTCCACGCACGCGGTCGCGCACACGAAAGGTGCTCCTCCCCGGCGCGAACGCCGGGGAGGAGCACCTCTGTTGCGGGCCGCGGGCCCCGCGGTCTCAGTTCCAGCTGGCGTGCAGCGGCTTGCCCTCCGCGTAGCCGGCGGCGCTCTGCACGCCCACGATCGCCTTCTCGGCGAACTCCTCGAGCGAGGAAGCTCCCGCGTAGGTGCAGGAGGAGCGGACACCCGCGATGATCGAGTCGATCAGGTCCTCCACGCCGGGGCGGGTGGGGTCGAGGAACATCCGCGAGGTGGAGATGCCCTCCTCGAACAGACCCTTGCGGGCACGGTCGTAGGCGGACTCCTCCGAGGTGCGGTTCTTGACCGCGCGCGCCGAGGCCATCCCGAACGACTCCTTGTAGTACCGACCGTCGGCGGACTGCTGGAGGTCGCCGGGCGACTCGTACGTGCCGGCGAACCAGGAGCCGATCATGACGTTGGACGCGCCCGCGGCGAGCGCCATCGCCACATCGCGCGGGTGGCGGACGCCCCCGTCCGCCCAGACGTGCTTGCCGTGCTTCTTCGCCTCGGCGGCGCACTCCAGCACGGCCGAGAACTGCGGCCGTCCGACGCCGGTCATCATCCGGGTGGTGCACATCGCGCCGGGGCCCACACCGACCTTGATGATGTCGGCGCCGGCCTCGATCAGGTCGCGCACACCCTCGGCGGCCACGACGTTGCCCGCGACGATCGGCACGTCCGGGTCGAGTGCCCGGACGGCGGCGACGGCGCTGATCATGGATTCCTGGTGGCCGTGCGCGGTGTCCACGACGAGGGTGTCCACGCCCGCGTCGAGAAGCTGCTTGGCCTTGCCCGCCACATCGCCGTTGATACCGACGGCCGCCGCGATCCGCAGCTTGCCGTCCGCGTCCGTGGCGGGGGTGTAGAGCGTCGCACGCAGCGCGGCCTTGCGGGTGAGGATGCCGACGAGCCGGCCCTCCGCGTCGACTGCCGGAGCGAGCTTGCGGTTCGCGCCGTCGAGCTTGGTGAAGGCCTCGCGCGGATCGATCCCGGCGTCCAGCACGACCAGGTCCTTGGACATGACCTCGGACAGCTGGGTGAAGCGGTCCACGCCGGCCAGGTCGTGGTCGGTGACGACTCCGACGGGCCGGTACCCGGCGTCCACGACGACGCCGGCCCCGTGGGCCCGCTTGTGCAGGAGGGACAGAGCGTCGGCGACGGTCTGGCCGGGGGCCAGCACGATCGGTGTGTCGAGGACGAGGTGACGCGTCTTGACCCAGCCGATGACCTCGGTGACGACCTCGATAGGGATGTCCTGGGGGATCACGACCAGGCCGCCGCGACGGGCGATGGTTTCAGCCATCCGGCGGCCCGCGATGGCGGTCATGTTGGCGACCACGAGCGGAATGGTGGTGCCGCTGCCGTCCGGCGAGGAGAGATCCACGGCCTGCCGGGACCCGACCGCGGAACGGCCGGGGACCATGAAGACATCGTCGTACGTGAGGTCGTAGGGGACCGAGGGAGAGGCCGTGTAGCGACCGGTGCCGGGCTCGAGAAAACGCATAACACCCATTTTTTCATACGAAACGGTGCAGGTCGTTTCCACGAAGACACAGCAATGAGCCCCCGCGTTCGTCCGTTCCTCCAAGGAGGCTGCCCGGGGGCCGGGCAAGTGGAACCTGCCTTACCCATGGACCCTACCCGAACAGGATTCGCCCCTTCGTGATCACGATCCCTGGACCGGGTGACGAGGGGTCAGGTAGCTTCAAACCCGCAGGTCCTCGCGGCAGGCGCGACGCCGCCCACGAGCCCGGAACACCTGTCACGCGTTCGGCCGGAGAGGATGGGGATCCGCCTGTGGAAAGCGAACTGCCTGACATCTACTGCCCGTTCACCCAGCGGAGCAATCCGCACGTGGAGCACACCCGTGAGCACCTCGGAGCGTGGACCCGGCGCACCGGCCTGATCCATCGGGAATCAGCCAGGCAGCGCTTCCAGCAGGCCGACTTCGCCGCCTTCGTGGGCATGGTCCACCCGACGGCGAACAGCGAGCACCTGGACCTGGCCGCCGACTGGTTCGTCTGGCTCTTCCTCGTCGACGACCAGCTGGACGACGGGCACCTGGGCCGCAGCCCCGACCGTGTGCGTGACGTGGTGGAGCGGATGCGCTCCGTGGTCGGGAGCGCGGCGCCGGCGCCCGGCCCCCGGCCGGAGGCGGACGCCCCCGCCGCGCTCGTCGCCCTGGCGGACCTGTGGGAACGTACGATTCCGCGGGCCTCCCCCCACTGGCGCGCCCGTTTCACCTGGCATCTCACGACGTATCTGACGACCGCCACCGGCTGGGAGGCGGGAAACCGCGCCGCGGGGGTCGTGCCGTCCGAGGCGACGTACATAGCAAAGCGCCGGCACACCGGGGCGATCCACGTGTGCATGGACCTCATAGAGATCGTGGCCGGCGTGGAGGCGCCCGAATCGGTGCACAACGACGCCCGGTTCATCACGGCGCTGGAGGCGTCCTGCAACGTCGTCTGCTGGGCGAACGACGTCTACTCCTACGAGAAGGAGCAGGTTCTGGGCGAGATCCACAATCTCGTCCACCTGGTCCGTCATCACCGCGGCTACGGGAAGCACCAGGCGCTCGAACACGTCTGCGCGGAGATAGCCACCGAGACGAAGCGCTTCCTGACCGCTGAGGCCGAGCTGCTCGGTCTGTACCCGGAGCTGGCGGGGCTGCTCGTGCCCTATCTCGACGGGATGCGGAGCTGGATGCGCGGAAATCTCGACTGGTCGCGGCAGACCCCTCGCTACAACCCGGCGGACGTCGGTCAGTACGCGGAACCCGGGGCCTATCTGGAGGAGTCCGTTCTCGGCGTGGTCGCGGGCAACGCGGGACTGCACGCGGGCGACGTGCGCTGAAACCGGGTACGACGGAGGCCGGGCACCTGTACGGACTGCGGTGCCCGGCCTCCGTCGTGATCGGCGTCAGCCCTGGTCGGCGTCTCTCCTGACCGGGCTCACACGTCCGGGTCGGCCCGCTCCAGAGCGGGCCGCTGTCCCGCCGCGGACTCCGTCAGGAGGTAGTCGGCCGCGGCCGTGTCCGTGACGAGGCTGGTGACCAGCCCCGAGCGCAGCACCGCGCCGATCGCCGCCGCCTTGCGCTGCCCTCCGGCGATGGCCACCACCTCGGGGATCCGGCGCAGCCGGTCGGCCTCCACCGTGATGCACCGCTCGCCGAGATCGCGCCCGACCCGGCGCCCGTTCGTGTCGAAGAGGTGGGCGGACATCTCGGCGGCCACGCCGAGCGAGGCGTAGTGGGCGCGCTCCTCGTCCGAGAGCATGTCGTGGACCGTGGAGATGCCGGGCTCCCAGGATCCGATGGAGACCGCGGCGACCGTCACCTTGTCGAAGTACTCGAAGGCGCGGGCGATCCCCGTCTGATGACGCAGCGCGGCTGCCGTCGCCGGATCGGGCAGCAGCATCGGGGCGTAGATCGGGTGCGCCTCGCCGCCGGACACCTGGGCTGCGCGGCGGACGGCCTCGACGGAGCCGCGCTCGGCCGTCCCCGCGTCGTAGACACCGGTCAGCTGCACGACGGTGCACGGGGGCAGCCGGTCGAGGGCCGCCGCCATGTGGATGGTGGAGCGGCCCCAGGCCAGCCCCAGCACGTCCCCCTCGTTCACCAGCTCGCCGAGCAGCTCGGCCGCCACCTCGCCCAGGTTCTCCGGATCGGCGGCGTCGTCCTGCTCCTCCGCCGGGGATTCGACCACGACGGCGTGCCGCAGACCGTAGCGGGCCCGGAGCGCGTCCGAGCGCTCCGCGTCCAGCTCCGCCGGTACCCGGATCTCGATCCTCACGAGATCACGTTCGAGGGCCGTCTCCAGAACCCGGGCCACCTTGAAGCGGCTGACGCCGAACTCCTCGGCGATCTGGATCTTCGACTTTCCCTCGAGGTAGAACCGGCGGGCCATGGCCGCCGCCTGGACCAGCTCCGCGGGTCCCATCCGCATGGCTGACCGACCCGCCGAGATGCCAGACACCGCGATCTCCTCACTGCTGTTCACACTCTCGATTCGCCTTCATCCTGTCAGATCAGGCGATCCTTGATCAGGCCCCTCGGGCCGCGTTCATCAGGACTTGGTTCAGTGGCCGCACGCCCAGGGTGCGGAAGCGGTCACCGCGTCCGCCTGCGCGCGCAGGGCCCGCACCGCCTCGGCCGGGTCCTCGGCCCCGTACACCGCGGAGCCCGCGACGAACACGTCGGCGCCGGCCTCGGCGCATCGCTCGATGGTGGTGGCGGAGACCCCGCCGTCGACCTGCAGCCACAGCTCGAGACCGTGCTTCGAGATCAGCTCACGGGTGCGGCGGATCTTCGGCAGCATGATGTCGAGGAACGCCTGACCGCCGAAGCCCGGCTCCACCGTCATGATCAGCAGCATGTCGAGCTCGGGGAGGAGGTCCTCGTACGGCTCGATGGGCGTCGCCGGCTTGAGGGCCATGGAGGCGCGGGCGCCCTTCGCCCTGATCTCCCTCGCCAGCCGGACGGGCGCTGCCGCGGCCTCCGCGTGGAAGGTGACCGAACCCGCACCGGCCTCGACGTACCGGGGCGCCCAGCGGTCCGCGTCCTCGATCATGAGGTGGCAGTCCAGCGGGGTGCCGGTCGCCTTGCTCAGCGCCTCCACGATCGGCACGCCGAGCGTCAGGTTCGGCACGAAATGGTTGTCCATGACATCGACATGGAGCCAGTCGGCGCCTTCCACCGCCTTCGCCTCCTCGGCGAGTCGGGCGAAGTCGGCGGACAGGATGCTGGGGTTGATCTGGGCCATGCACCCAAGCCTGCCATGCTCGGAGCCACTTCCTTGACCCGGTGCGCTCCAAAGCCTCACGGGATCATTACGGTTCGCTCGATCCCCGGTCTTTTCTCCCCCGCCGTTCCGTTCGCGGAGACCCGGCCGCCCCCGCGGGCTCCACCGGTGCGGGCACACCGCCGCCGGTCCCACCGGCCTTGATCCGCCGCCGCCTCCGGCCCGCCGAGGAGCGGCGCGACGGCCGACGGGTGACGTGCGGTCCCGATGGGCCCGCTCCGGTCCGTACCAGGGCGCGGACAGCCCCTGGTGCCCGTAGTGAGGCTGTGTTAGAAACTCCCCGTGACCAGCGACCAGTTCCTGAAGGAGCGCCTCAGCATCGATCTCTGCCGTGTGACCAGCTGCTCCTGTTGAGCCTGGCCCGGCAGCGCTGAGCGCTACCAGAACTGTGCGGCGTCGTCCGCCCGCCCTCCGGCCGCCCCTCGGGTGAGCCGGCGGTCTCCCCCGGAATCCTGTCCGCGAGCCCGGACCGGACGCTTGCCGTCCGCGTACGTCGCACCGGCCACTCACGTTCTGCGGGACCCTCCTCCCCGTTGCCCGCGAGCGCTGTCGTCCGCGCTCCGCACCCCCTTGCCCGGCCCTGTCCGCCCTTCCGGCGGCCCCGGGGCCCCGGCACCTCCCGACGGAGTCCGCCATGACCACACCCACGACCACGGCAGAACGGCTGCCCGGCCCGGCGCTCTCCGGTGAGCCCGCCCCGCCGTCCCCTCCACGCAGCCGCTCGCCGGAGAGGACCGCGCGGCTGCGCAGGGTGGGGCTGCGGCTGCTGGCGCCGGCCGTGCTGCTCGCCCTGTGGCAGCTCGTCACCGCCCTGCGGTTGTGGTCGCCGCTGCTGGTACCGCCGCCGGCGGCCGTCTGGGACGCGCTCCTCGAGACGTCCGGCACCCATGACGGGGTGCGTGGCTATCAGGGCCACACCCTGATCGAGCATCTGGGCATCAGCCTGCGCCGGATCGCGATCGGTGCGGGCGCCGGTGTCCTGGCCGGGCTGGTGGCCGGCGTGCTGATGGGCACGCTGCCGTGGGTGCGGGTGGTGTTCGAACCGGCGGTGGCCTTCCTCCGTACCCTGCCGCCGCTCGCCTACTTCAGCCTGCTGATCATCTGGTTCGGCATCGACGAGGCGCCCAAACTGTGGCTGCTGGCGATCGCCGCCATGCCGCCCGTGGCCGTGGCCACCGCGTCCGCCGTCGCCTCCGCGCCCGCCTCGCTGGTCGAGGCCGCGCGTGCCATCGGAGCACGCCGCTCCCAGGTGGTGGCCTCCGTCGTCCTGCCGTCCGCGCTGCCGGAGATCCTGGTCGGCGTACGGCTGGCGTTCGGGATCGCCTACTCCTCGGTGGTCGCCGCCGAAACCGTCAACGGACTGCCCGGCATCGGCGGCATGATCCGCGACGCCCAGCGCTACAACCAGTCCGACGTGGTCGTCCTCGGACTCTTCGCGATCGGCCTCTCGGGCCTGCTGATCGACGCCCTGCTGCGGGGCGCCGAGAACCGGCTCGCGCCCTGGCGCCGGCTGTCGTGACCCTCCGGCCCTGAGCCCAGCGCTCCGTCTCCCCCTCTTCTCGTGCCGCACTCCCCCTCGGATCAACGAACGAAGGACTACGCCATGCCCGGAACACGCGGTCCGCACCGCACCTCCCTGCTCGTCGCGGCTCTGGGAGCACTCGTCGTCGTCACCGCCTGCGGTACCGGTGGTGGCGGAGCCGGTGACGACCGGGGCGACGCCAGGACGATCAGGATCGGCTACCAGGCCTTCCCCAGCGGCGACCTGATCGTGAAGGAGAAGGGCTGGCTGGAGAAGGCCCTGCCGGACCACACGATCAAGTGGATCAAGTTCGACTCCGGCGCGACCATCAACACCGCCTTCGTCGCGGGGGCGGTCGATCTGGCCGCGATCGGCTCCAGCCCGGTGGCACGCGGTCTGTCCGAGCCGCTGAACATCCCCTATCAGGTCACCTGGGTGCTGGACGTAGCCGGTGACAACGAGGCGTTGGTGGCCCGTGACGGCTCCGGCATCAAGGAGGTCAAGGACCTCGCCGGCCGCAAGGTCGCCACCCCCTTCAGCTCCACCTCGCACTACAGCCTGCTCGCCGCGCTCGAGAAGTCGGGCGTGGACGCGTCGGAGGTCGATCTGCTCGACCTCGAACCACAGGACATCGTCGCGGCCTGGTCGCGTGGGGACATCGACGCGGCGTACGTCTGGCTGCCCACGCTCGACGAGCTCGGGAAGACCGGCACGACCGTGGTCTCCAGCCGGGAGCTGGCCGCGTCCGGCAGGCCAACCCTCGACCTGGGGGTGGCGTCGACGGCCGTCATCGAGAAACAGCCCGAGGTCATCAGCGCCTGGCGCAAGGCCCAGGCACGGGCGCTGGACCTGATCCATGACGACCCGTCGGCCGCCTCCGAGGCCGTCGGCAAGCAGCTCGGGGTCAGTCCCCGGGACGCGGCCGCCCAGCTGAAGCAGGGCATCTTCCTCAAGCCGGCCGAACAGGCCGACGACAAGTGGCTGGGCCGCCCGGGCCAGGTCGGCGGCCTGGCACGGAATCTGAGGAGCGCCGCGGAGTTCCTGGCCGGACAGAAGCAGATCCCGGCCGCACCGGAGCTCTCGGAGCTGGAGAAGGCCGTGTACGTGGAAGGGCTCAGCGATGCAGTCTCCCGATGACCTTCGATCCGATGCCCGACCCGATGCCCGGGGCGACGCCCGGGCTGCCGCGCCGGTCGAGGACCGGGCCGGAACGGCAGCCGTCCCGTACGCCGTGGCCGTACGTGAGGTGACCCACCGCTACGGTCGCGGCGCGGATGCCGTGACGGCGCTCGGACCTCTGTCGCTCGACATCCCGGCGGGCGAGTTCCTGGTGCTCGTGGGCCCGTCCGGAAGCGGGAAGAGCACCTTGCTGCGACTGATCGCCGGCTTCGAGCACGCCTCCTCCGGCGACGTCACCGTGCATGGCGGGACACCGGAGCCGGGGCGCCAGGCGGGAGTCGTCTTCCAGCAGCCGAGGCTGTTCCCCTGGCGCACGGTCGGGGAGAACATCTCCCTCGCGCTGCGCTACGCGGGAGTCCCCGGGGCGGAACGCCCGGCGCGCGTGGAGGAGCTGCTGGAGCGGGTCGGGCTGGCCGGCACCGCACGGCGCAGGACCTGGCAGATCTCGGGGGGCCAGCAGCAGCGGGTGGCCATCGCCCGTGCGTTGGCCGGCGGCAGGGACCTGCTGCTGCTCGACGAGCCGTTCGCCGCCCTGGACGCGCTCACCCGTGAGCGGCTCCAGGAGGATCTGCGCACCGTCAGCTCCAGGACGGGGATCACCTCGGTCTTCGTCACGCACAGCGTGGACGAGGCCGTATTTCTCGGAACCCGCGCGGTGGTTCTGGGCGCCGGTCCGGGTACCGTCGCACTGGACGTCCCAATTCCCCTGCCCCGTACCGGGAATGACGACCCGGACGGGCTGCGGGGGCTGCCCGAGTACGCCGCGTTGCGCGCCGAGATCGGATCGGCGGTACGCGACGCCGCCCGCTGAACCGACCGAGGCCGCCCGCCCCTTGCGAGTGGCCCGCGCACACCCCACGCAGACAGGAGCCCCCATGTCCCTCACCGCGTCCATCGGTTCCGCCCCCGCGCTACGCGTCTCCCGGCTGCCTCCGGACGGGCTGTACGAAGGCCCCCGCGAGCTGCGCAGGCTGGCGCCGGGACAGCCCGACCGGCCTTACACACTGTTCGACGTGGCTCCGCTCGGTGCGCTCATCGGGGCCGGGATCAGTGGTGTGGACCTGACCCGTCCGCTCACGCCCGCCGTACGCGAGGAGCTCGACCGGGCGCTGCTGGAGTGGAAGGTGCTCTTCTTCCGAGGACAGCACCCCAGCTCGGCCGAACAGCGTGCCTTCGCCCGCAACTGGGGCGAGCTGGAGACCAATCCGCTGCTGGCCGCGGGGGACGATCCGCAGGTGGCGCGCTTCGACCGCTCGTCCACGCCGAGCTTCGAGAACGTCTGGCACACCGATGTGACGTTCCGGGAGCGGCCCGCTCTCGGTGCGGTCCTCCACCTGCGCGAAGTGCCTCCGTACGGTGGCGACACGATGTGGGCCGACATGGCTGCCGCGTACGACAACCTTGCGCCGGAGGTGAAGGAGCGTCTCGAGGGCGCGCGTGCGGTGCACGACTTCGTACCGGGTTTCGCACGGTTCACCCAGCGGGAGCGGCTGGTCCAGTTCCAGGACCGCTTCCCGCCGGTCGAGCACCCGGTGGTGCGGACGCATCCCGCGACGGGCCGCCGGATGCTCTTCGTCAACACCTCGTTCACGACCCGGATCGTGGGCTGGGACCGGGAGGAGAGCGACAGGATGCTGCGCCTGCTCTTCCAGCAGGCGCATGTGCCCGAGTTCCAGGTGCGCTTCACCTGGCGCGCGGGCGATGTCGCGTTCTGGGACAACCGGGCGACGCAGCACTACGCGGTGAACGACTACGCTCCGCACCGCAGGGTGGCCGAGCGTGTCGCCGTCGCGGGCGACCGTCCGTACTGACGGCCGCCCCCGCCGGCGACTCGGGCTGCGCCGCCGGGTCAGCCCGTGCGGCGCAGCAGGGCGAGGTACATCGCGTCCGTTCCGTGGAGATGCGGCCACAGCTGTACGTCCGGGCCGTCGCCCAGCGCGGGCACACCCGGGAGCAGCGGCCGGGCGTCGATCCACTCCGCCTCTGGGGCGGCTCCACCGCGTCCCTTGAGCACGTCCTCGACGACGACCCTGGTCTCCGCGAGGTGCGGCGAGCAGGTCGCGTAGCCGACGACCCCGCCGATGCGTACGGCCTTCAACGCCTCACGCAGCAGACCGCGTTGCAGGGGTGCGAAGCTCTCCAGGTCCTCCGCGCGGCGCCGCCAGCGCGCCTCCGGACGCCTGCGCAGCGCGCCCAGGCCGGAGCAGGGCACGTCCATGAGGACCCGGTCGAAGGAGCCGGGCTGCCACGGCGGCCGGGTCCCGTCGGCGGTGATCACCTGGTACGGCCCCGGGTTGCCGGCCAGCGCCCGCTCGACGAGCCGGGCGCGGTGTGGCTGCTTCTCCGCGGCGAGCAGGGTCGCGCCGCGTCCGGCGGCGAGCGCGGCGAGCAGCGCGGCCTTGCCGCCGGGACCCGCGCAGCCGTCGAGCCACCGGGTGTCCTCGCCCTCGACCGGCGCGGCGGCCAGGGCGGCGGCGACGAGCTGGCTGCCCTCGTCCTGCACACCGGCGCTGCCGTCCCGCACGGCGGCCAGGGCACCGGGCTCGCCGCCCTCGGCCATCCGCACGGCGTACGGCGACCAGCGGCCGGGAAGACCGCTCTCCTCGCCGAGGGCGTCGAGCAGTTCCCCGGGGGTGGAGCGGCCCGGGCGTGCGACGAGCGTCACCTCGGGGCGTTCGTTGTCGGCCTCCAGGAGGTCCTCGATGCCCGCGCGCCCTCCGCCCAGGGCGTCCCAGAGGGCCGAGACGACCCAGCGTGGGTGCGAGTGGACGACGGAGAGGTGTTCCTCCGCGTCCTCGTCGTACGCGGGGGCGACGCGCTCCACCCATCCGTCGAGGTCGTGCGCGGAGACCTTGCGCAGCACCGCGTTGACGAACTTGGCGCGGCCCTCGCCCAGCACCACCCGTGCCAGCTCCACGCTGGCCGACACCGCCGCGTGCGTCGGGATGCGGGTGCCGAGCAGTTGGTGGACACCCATGTTGAGCACGTCGAGCACCGGTGGGTCGACCTCGCGCAGCGGCCGGTCGATGCAGGCGGCGACGATCGCGTCGTAGGTGCCCTGACGGCGGAGGGTCCCGTAGACCAGCTCGGTCGCCAGCGCCGCGTCCCTGCCGTCGAAGTCGCCCTTGGCGCGTGCCTTCTTCAGCAGCGGCGGGAGGACGAGGTTGGCGTAGGCGTCGCGCTCGTCGACGGCCCTGAGCACCTCGAAGGCGAGGAAGCGGACCGGGTCCTTCTGAGGACGGCGGTGCGGCTTGGCGGGACGGCGACGCTGCTGGTCGTTCACGTGAAAGGTGCTCCGCTGATGGTGAGGGGGCGAACCCGTCCAGCGTACGTCGCGCGGCACGGCCCCGGTCCCGGGGCCGTGTGCGCGGCCTCAGAGGCCGAGCAGCTCCCCGTGGACGATGCGCACGCCGCGGGCCCAGTCGGCGGCCCTCATCCGCTTCTTGCCCTGGGGCTGGACCCAGAGCAGCTCGACGGCGTGCGAGCCGGTGCCCGCGTACACGTTGTTCTTGCCCACGGCCAGCTCGCCTGGGGCCAGATCGGTCCGGTCCAGGACGGGCACGGCCTGGACCAGCTTGAGGCGCTCACCGCGGAAGAGGGTCCACGCGCCCGGGGCGGGGGTGCAGCCGCGCACCACACGGTCGACCCGCAGGGCGGGCGCGGACCACTGCACCTGGGCGTCCTCGACAGTGATCTTGGGCGCGAGGGTGACGCCCTCGGCGGGCTGCTGGACGGCGTGCAGGGTGCCGTCCTCGATGCCGTCCATGGTCGCCGCGAGCAGTCCGGCACCGGCGAAGGCGAGCCGGGTGAGCAGGTCACCGCTGGTGTCGGTGGGCCGGACCTCCTCGGTGAGGACGCCGTACACCGGTCCGGAGTCCAGCCCCTCCTCGATCAGGAAGGTCGACGCGCCGGTGACCTCGTCCCCGGCCATCACCGCGTGCTGCACGGGCGCGGCCCCACGCCAGGCGGGCAGCAGCGAGAAGTGCAGGTTGACCCAGCCCCGCGCGGGGACCGCGAGCGCCACCTTGGGCAGCAGTGCGCCGTACGCGACGACGGGGCAGCAGTCCGGCGCGATCTCCCGCAGCCGCGCCAGGAACTCCTCGTCGCGCGGCCGGGCGGGCTTGAGCACCTCGATGCCGGCCTCCTCGGCACGCTCGGCCACGGGACTGGCGATCAGCCGGCGTCCGCGCCCGGCAGGTGCGTCGGGGCGGGTCACCACGGCGGCCACCTCGTGGCGGTCGGAGGCGATCAGGGCGTCCAGAGCGGGAACGGCGACCTCGGGGGTGCCTGCGAAGACGAGCTTCATGGGTGGCGGACTGCCTCTCGGGCCGGTACGTACGTGGCGAGCAGCACACCAGTCTAGGGGGTGGCCCACACGGCCGGGGCACGGCGAACGGGGGCGCACGCACGCTCGCGCGCCCCCGCGTACGTGCGCGTACGCCCCCCGTTGCGTGACCAGATGGCCAGGTGACGCGTTGGTCAAGTGAAATTGACCGAAGTGGACCGCCCCACGCGGTCCGGATCCCTGTCAACGCCGGTTCGAGAGGCTTGTTCATGGCCGACCACGCAACCCACGACGCTCAAGCGCGCGCCAGTCTGCACCTGTTGGTGCGGGACATCGAGCGGGTCAGGCGGCAGGTGGACGCGCTGCGTACCCTCACTGCGCAGCTGGGCAACGTCTACCGTCCGCGCCGCTCCGGCCCGTCCGCGGGTTTCGTCGTCTACGGCAGGGCTCCGGCCCCGACGGTACGGCTCGCCCAGGAACTGCGGGACAGCGTGGAGACGCTGGTGACCGCGGCGGTGGACTTCGACCGCTCGCTGGGCTTCTCGTGGGACGCGGTGGGCTCCGCCCTCGGGGTCACCAAGCAGGCGGTGCACCGCCGTTACGGCGCACGCCGCTCCACCCCGCAGCCGGGGACGGAGGCCGCTCCGGAGAACGCCGGCCGTGCGGTGCCCGCCGAGCCGAGCTCCTCCCCCGCGCTTCCCGCCGTGCCCGCGGCCCGGTCCATGCCGCCGCAGCCGTCGGAGCGCCCCGGCGCCTTCCCCGGCCCGCGCAACGGCTGACGCCGAGGGCGGGACCGCCGGGCCGCGTGAGCCCACGCTGACGCGGGGCGCCCGCGCGGGTCGTATCAGCCGATGTCCGGCGGATCGACCCTGATCCGTACGGGATCCCCGGTGCCCCTGGCCGTGCGCGCGGCCTGCGCCGCCTTCAGCGCGGCAGCGAGGGCCGCTCCCCGCCCGGGCGGGACCCTGACCAGCGCCCGCTCCCAGCTCTCCCCGGCCGGTGCGTCCCCCTGTCTGCGGGGCCGGCCGGGAGCGCCTCCCGGCGCCGGAACGGGGCCGAGGACCTCCGCCTCGGGCGGGAGCTCCGCACCGGCGAGGAAGGCGGCCACCGCCTCCGGGGGGCCGGTCACCGAAGCCATCCGGGACACCGGCGGGAAACCGAGCTCCGCGCGTTCCGCGAGCTCACGGCGGGCGTGGCCGACCGGGTCCCAGCGGACCAGGGCCTGCACGGGCCGCAGCGTCGGCTCGGCCACGATCACCACCGTGCCGCCCTCGGGCTGCCCCCGCACCAGCGCCGCGGCGGCCGTCCAGCGCCGCAGCGCCTCCTCGCCCGCCCGCAGGTCGGGGCGGCCGACCATCGCCCAGCCGTCCAGCAGCAACGCCGCCGCGTAGCCTCCCTCGGCCACGGGTTCGGCCCCGGGGGTGCTGACGACGAGCGCGGGCTGGTCGGGCACGGAGTCCAGCACGTGGTCCCGGCCCGACGTCCGCACGGGGACGGCGGGAAACGCCCGGCCCAGCTCCTCGGCGGTACGGCGGGCGCCGACGATCCGGGCCCGCAGCCGCACCCCGCCGCAGGCCGCGCAGCTCCAGGCCGTCTCGGCCCTGCCGCACCACGCGCAGTTGAGATCCCGCTGGTCCGGCGCCTCCAGCGGCCCCGCGCAGTGCCGGCACCGGGCGGGCTCCCGGCAGCGCTCGCAGGCCAGCCTCGGTGCGTAACCCCGGCGCGGCACCTGGACGAGCACCGGCCCGCTGCGCAGGCCGTCCCGCACGGTCTGCCAGGCGAGGCTGGGCAGGCGCGCCGAGCGGGCGGCCCCGTCCCGGGCGAGCTCCCCGTCTCCGACGGTGCGTACGAGGGGTGCCGCGGTACGCAGCTGTTCGCGGTCCGCGCGCAGGGGCAGGGCCCAGCCGTTCTCGACGAGCTGGGCGGCTTCCACCGTGCAGTTCGTCCCGCCGAGCAGGAACGCGCACCGGCCGTGCGCCGCACGCAGCTCCAGGACCTCCCTGACGTGTGGGAAGGGGGCGTTGTCGTCGCTGTGGCTGGAGTCCCCGTCGTCCCAGAGGGCCACCAGGCCGAGGTCGGCGACCGGGGCGAACATCGCGGCCCTCGTCCCGACCACCGCGCGCACGGAACCGCGACGGACCGCCAGCCACTGCCGGTAGCGCTTCTCCGGTCCGGAGTCGGCGGTCAGCAGCGCGTGGCGCCCCTCCCCCAGCACCGCGGTGAGCGCGGCGTCGATCCGCCCCGCGCTGCGTCCGTCCGGTACGACGACGAGCGCGCCGCGGCCGGACGCCAGGGTCGCGGCCATGGCCCGGGCGATCTCCTCGGGCCAGTGCGGTCCGGGCAGCGCGGTCCACACGGCACGGGGCGCCCCGCCCTCCGCCAGCGCCCGCAGGAATCCGGGGCCCTGGGCATACCGCTCCCAGGTCCCGGGCGACGGTGCGGGCGGCGGCGGCAGGGGTGCGGGCGACGGCTTGCCCTCGGCGCGGCCGTTCCTCGGCGGCACCGCGAGCTGCAGCACGTCCGCGAGGCTCCCGGCGTAACGGTCGGCCACGGCACGCGAGAGCTCCAGCAGCTCCGGGCCGAGGACGGGCTCGGGTGACACGACGTAGGCGAGTGCCGCCAGGGCTCCCTGGTAGTCCGACGACGCCCGCCGCTCGATCAGGAAACCGTCGATCAGCCCGCCGCCCTCGCGCCGGCCGCCGCGGACCTGGCGCCCTCCGGCCCCGAACCGCACCCGGACCCGGACACCGGGCTGCGCCTCCGCGTCGAGCTCCTCGGGGACGGCGTAGTCGAAGTACTGGTCGAGGTGGAGCGCGCCCTTGTTCACCAGGACGCGGGCCACCGGCAGCTCCCCGGCGAGCGCGGCGCCCCGCCAGGTCCTCGGTTTGGCGCGCGGCACCTTGGCCCGGCGCACCGTCTCCCGGATGAGCGCAAGCTGCTCCGGCGCCCCGGACCCGGGCTCCTCGGACCGCTCGTCGTCGCTGCTCACAGCCACCTTCCTACCAGACACCACTGACACGCCCCGGCCTCCTCGGGCACCGGCCCGCCGGGCCGCACGCACCGGGGCCCGGACACCTCGTGCGGTGTCCGGGCCCCGGTGTGAAGGACTGCCGGTGTGCTACAGCCCCGCCGCCTCGCGGAGCGCGTCCACGCGGTCGGTGCGCTCCCAGGTGAAGTCGGGGAGCTCGCGGCCGAAGTGGCCGTACGCCGCGGTCTGGGCGTAGATCGGGCGGAGCAGGTCGAGGTCGCGGATGATCGCGGCCGGGCGGAGGTCGAAGACCTCGCCGATGGCGTGCTCGATCTTCTCCGTGTCCACCGCGGCCGTGCCGAAGGTCTCGACGAACAGGCCCACCGGCTCGGCCTTGCCGATCGCGTAGGCGACCTGGACCTCGCAGCGGGCGGCGAGCCCGGCCGCGACGACGTTCTTCGCGACCCAGCGCATGGCGTAGGCGGCCGAGCGGTCGACCTTGGACGGGTCCTTGCCGGAGAAGGCGCCGCCGCCGTGACGGGCCATGCCGCCGTAGGTGTCGATGATGATCTTGCGGCCGGTGAGGCCCGCGTCGCCCATCGGGCCGCCGATCTCGAAGCGGCCGGTCGGGTTCACCAGCAGGCGGTAGCCCTCGGTGTCCAGCTTGATGCCGTCCTCGATGAGCTGGTTGAGGACGTGCTCGACGACGAACTCGCGGATGTCGGGCGCGAGCAGCGAGTCCAGGTCGATGTCGGAGGCGTGCTGCGAGGAGACCACGACCGTGTCGAGGCGGACGGCCTTGTCGCCGTCGTACTCGATGGTGACCTGGGTCTTCCCGTCCGGGCGCAGGTACGGGATGGTGCCGTTCTTGCGAACCTCGGACAGCCGGCGGGAGAGCCGGTGCGCCAGGTAGATCGGCAGCGGCATCAGCTCGGGCGTCTCGTCGCAGGCGTAGCCGAACATCAGCCCCTGGTCGCCCGCGCCCTGCTTGTCGAGCTCGTCCTCGTCGCCCTCGACCCGCTTCTCGTACGCGGTGTCGACGCCCTGGGCGATGTCGGGGGACTGCGCCCCGATGGACACCGAGACTCCGCAGGAGGCTCCGTCGAAGCCCTTCTTGGAGGAGTCGTAGCCGATCTCCAGCACCTTGTTGCGCACGAGGTTGGGGATGTCGGCGTAGGCCTTGGTCGTGACCTCACCCGCGACATGCACCAGACCAGTGGTGATCAGGGTCTCGACGGCGACGCGCGAGGAGGGGTCCTCACGCAGGAGCGCGTCGAGAATCGTGTCGCTGATCTGGTCAGCGATCTTGTCGGGGTGGCCCTCGGTGACAGACTCCGAGGTGAAGAGACGGCGGGACACATCGCTCCCTGGGGTTGCAGCGGCTGCTGGCTGATCATTGATGGAACTCCGGGAGCTGCGCCCGGCACATTCCGTCGACCAGTTTATCGGTCAGTTCCGGTGATTGGGTCACGTGTCTCGCTCCTTGGGAGGTCTGTGACCTGCGGCACTGTTGACGGCAGTACGACAATCCCCCCATTTCCGGTAGCGAGACATGGCCGGTCGTCGTGAGATCCTCCCGTCGGAGCGGCGCCTACGCAATCTAACGGAAACGTGCCGCCACCAGGTCCCATACGGTGTCGGCGAGTGCTTCCTTGGGTCCGTACGGCACAGCGGTCTCGCTGCCGTCGGCCCCGAGCACCACCGCCTCGTTCTCCTCGGAGCCGAAGGTCTTGCGCTCCCCCACCTCGTTCACGACGAGAAGATCACAGCCCTTGCGGCGCAGTTTCTCCCGGCCGTTGACCAGGACGTCGTCGGTCTCGGCCGCGAATCCGACGACGAGCTGCCCCTGCCGGGCCCGGTCCGCGGCGACCTCGGCGAGGATGTCGGGATTACGGACGAGCTCGACGGGGGCGGGCTCCTGGCCGTCCCTCTTCTTGATCTTCCCCGTCGCGTAGGCGGCGGGCCGGAAGTCGGCGACCGCCGCCGCCATCACCACCACATCGGCGTCGGCCGCCGCCTCCAGCACGGCCTCGCGCAGCTGGAGGGCGGTCCCGGCGCGCACGACGTCGGCGCCCGCGGGGGCGGGGAGCCCCGTGCCGGTCTCGATCAGCGTCACCCGGGCACCGCGTGCGACGGCGGTGCGGGCGAGGGCGTAGCCCTGCTTGCCCGAGGACCGGTTGCCCAGGTAGCGCACCGGGTCGAGCGGCTCACGGGTACCGCCCGCGGTGATGACCACGTGACGGCCGGCGAGGTCGGGGGCACCGGGACCGCGGGTCAGCACGCGTCGGCAGACCTCGAAGATCTCCCCCGGGTCCGGCAGCCTGCCCTTGCCCGTGTCCACACCGGTGAGCCTGCCGACGGCGGGCTCGATGACGACGGCGCCGCGACGGCGGAGGGTGGCCACGTTCTCCTGGGTGGCCGGGTGCTCCCACATCTCGGTGTGCATCGCGGGCGCGAAGACGACCGGACAGCGTGCGGTGAGCAGCGTGTTGGTCAGGAGGTCGTCGGCGAGGCCGTGGGCCGCCTTGGCGAGCATGTCGGCCGTGGCGGGGGCGACGACGACGAGATCGGCCGCCTGGCCGATCCGGACGTGCGGCACCTCGTGCACTCCGTCCCACACCTCGGTCGACACGGGGTTCCCCGAGAGCGCCGACCAGGTGGCAGCCCCGACGAAGTTCAGCGACGCGTCGGTCGGCACGACCCGTACGTCGTGGCCGGACTCGGTCAGCCTGCGCAGCAGCTCGCACGCCTTGTACGCGGCGATGCCCCCGCTGACCCCGAGGACGACCCTCGTCTTCTCCACTGCGTCTCCCCGCACTCGTGTCCCTGCGCACTCGCGTGCGGCCTCGTGACGTACGCACCCCATGCTGCCTCACCGTCCCGGACGCGCTCCGGCGGGTCCGGGGGCGGACACACCACAGGCCCGGCGGACAACGGCCGCCGGGCCTGTGGTGAAGGTGCATCTCCTGCTTACTGCGCGGGGCCCTCGATGGCCTCGGAGGTCAGCAGGCCCGCGTTGATCTCGCGGAGCGCGATCGAGAGCGGCTTCTCGTGCACGTGGGTGTCGACGAGCGGACCGACGTACTCGAGGAGGCCTTCACCGAGCTGCGAGTAGTACGCGTTGATCTGGCGCGCGCGCTTGGCGGCGTAGATCACAAGGCTGTACTTCGAGTCGGTGGCCTCGAGGAGCTCATCAATCGGCGGGTTGATGATGCCCTCGGGCGTGGTGATGGAAGAGGACACTCTCTGCCTTCCGAAGGGGATAGAGATCAAAGAGATCTTTGATCATGCTGGTTCCGCAGTGGTGATGCTCTGCGTCCGCGGAAACGCGGGGACCGTGAGGTCAGTCGTCGGTGCCGCGGAGGCCGGAAGCCTGCAGCATCAACGTTAGCAGCTCGCGGGCCACGTCCTCGACGGAGGTGTTGACGAGCGTGGTGTCGAACTCGGACTCGGCGGCCAGTTCGACCTTCGCCGCCGCGAGCCGGCGCTCGATCACGTCGGGCGACTCCGTTCCGCGTCCGGTGAGCCGGCGCACCAGCTCGTCCCAGCCCGGCGGAGCGAGGAAGACGAGCTGCGCCTCGGGCATCGACTGGCGGACCAGCCGGGCGCCCTGCAGGTCGATCTCCAGCAGCACCGGCTCGCCCGCCTCCAGGCGGTCGAGCACGGCCCGGCGGGGCGTGCCGTAGCGGTTGCCCGCGAACTCGGCCCACTCCAGCAGCTCGCCGTTGGCGATCAGCTTGTCGAACTCCTCGTCGTCGACGAAGAAGTAGTGGACGCCGTTGCGCTCGCCGGGGCGGGGCTTCCGGGTCGTGGCGGACACCGAGAGCCACACCTCGGGGTGAACCTTGCGCATATGAGCGACGACCGTGCTCTTGCCGACCCCTGAGGGGCCGGAGAGCACGGTCAGCCGCGGACGTACGTCCGGGGGTACGGGGGACGTCCCCCGGGATGTTGCAGCCATGGGGCGATTATCCAGGTTCTCAGGAGTGCCTGAGAACCTCAGGCGGCGCTGCCGCCGAACTCACGCTCCAGGGATGCGATCTGGTTGGAGCCAAGACCCCGGACCCGGCGGCTCTCGGAGATGCCGAGCCGCTCCATGATCTGCTTGGCGCGGACCTTGCCCACGCCCGGCAGGGACTCCAGGAGGGCGGAGACCTTCATCTTGCCGATGACGTCGTTCTCCTGGCCCGACTTGATGACCTCATGGAGGGAGGCGCCGGAGTGCTTGAGTCGATTCTTGACCTCGGCCCGCTCCCGGCGAGCCGCGGCGGCCTTTTCGAGCGCGGCTGCGCGCTGTTCAGGGGTAAGGGGCGGAAGAGCCACGCCTACGTCACCTCGGATGTCGATCTGTCGGATACGGACCGGTGAGGAACCTGGTGGCTCCACACCTGGTGAGCAACGGACAACCTGTGCTCGTTGCTCTCGACGGAGACTAGCGGCCAAGGCCGCCTGAGTCAGCGAGAACAGCGGAAAAGTCCTGGTCAGCCTCAACCGACCCGGACATTCAGGTCATAACAACCCGGATTTTCGCTCAGGATTACGTCGACAGGCTGTTACGTGGCATCGTCAGCTTTCCGAGACGGCCGTACGGACTTCGTCCGCGAACCGTCCGGCGGCTTCGCGCAGCCCTGACGCGTCCGGTCCGTGCCGGAGCACGCCCCGGCTCACGCTCGGCACGACGTTGCCCACAGCGGCCCCGAAGACGCGGGGCAGATCCGCGGGGGTCGCGCCCTGGGCACCGATGCCGGGAGCCAGCAGCGGTCCGTTGACCGCCAGGTCGACACCGGCGTCCCCGAGCGTGGCGCCGACCACGGCGCCGACGGAGCCGAGCGGTGTCGCGCCCGCGTTCTCCGCGGCCATGTGGTCGAGCATCACCTGGGCCAGCGACCGGCCGTCCGCGGCGGTGGCGCGCTGGACCTCCGCGCCCTCCGGGTTGGAGGTGAGGGCGAGCACGAAGACGCCCGAGCCGGAGACCGCGGCCGCGTCGAGCGCCGGGCGCAGCGACTCGAAGCCGAGGTACGGCGAGACGGTGACCGCGTCGGAGAACAGCGGCGAGTCCTTGTCGAGGTAGGTGGCGGCGTAGGCGCCCATCGTGGAGCCGATGTCGCCGCGCTTGGCGTCCATGAGGACGAGCGCGCCGGCGGCTCGTGCCTCCGCGACGGCCGTCTCCAGGACCGCGATGCCGCGCGAGCCGAAGCGCTCGAAGAACGCGGACTGCGGCTTGAGCACGGCGACCCGGTCGGCCAGCGCCTCGACGACCGTGCGGGTGAAGCGCTCCAGCCCGGCGATGTCGTCGTTCAGGCCCCAGGAGGTGAGCAGCGAGGCGTGCGGGTCGATGCCGACGCAGAGCGGCCCGCGGGTGTCCATGGCGTGGCGCAGGCGTGCGCCGAAGGGTTCGGGGGTCACCGCACGGCCTTCCGTGTCTCGGCGCCGACGGCTTCGGCGAGGGTGGCGTACGGGGAGGCGGCCAGACGGGCGGCCAGGCCCTTGTGGATCGCCCGGGCGTAGAACGGGCCCTCGTAGACGAAGGCGCTGTAGCCCTGGACGAGCGTGGCGCCGGCCAGGATGCGCTGCCAGGCGTCCTCGGCGTTCTCGATGCCACCGACACCCACCAGGGTGATCCGGGTACCCACGCGTGCGTACAGGCGGCTCAGGACCTCCAGGGAGCGCTCCTTGAGGGGCGCTCCGGAGAGCCCGCCGGTCTCCTGGACCAGGGCGGCGTGGGACTTCAGGCCGAGGCTGTCACGGGCGATGGTGGTGTTGGTGGCGATGATGCCGTCCAGGCCGAGTTCGACGGCGAGGTCGGCGACCGCGTCGACGTCCTCGTTTGCGAGGTCCGGGGCGATCTTGACGAGCAGCGGGACCCGCCGGTCGGTGACGGTGCGGTCCGCGGCCTCGCGCACCGCGCCGAGCAGCGGTCGCAGCGCCTCGGTCGCCTGGAGGTTGCGCAGGCCGGGCGTGTTGGGCGAGGAGACGTTCACCACGAGGTAGTCGGCATGGGCGGCGAGCCGCTCGGTGGACTTCACGTAGTCGCCCACGGCCTCGTCCTCGGGGACGGACTTGGTCTTGCCGATGTTGACGCCGACGGTCGTGCGGAAGACGGGATTGCGGGCGGCGAGCCGCTCGGCGACGGCCGCGGAGCCCTCGTTGTTGAAGCCCATGCGGTTGATCAGCGCCCGGTCCTCGACGAGGCGGAACAGCCGCTTCTTCGGGTTTCCCGGCTGCGGCTCGCCGGTGACCGTGCCGATCTCGATGTGGTCGAAGCCGAGCATGGACATGCCGTCGATCGCGACGGCGTTCTTGTCGAAACCGGCGGCGAGCCCGAAGGGACCGTGCATCCGCAGGCCGAGGGCCTCGGTGCGCAGCTCCTCGTGGCGGGGGGCGAGCGCGGCTGCGGCGAAGGTGCGCAGTACGGGGGTGCGGGCCGCCAGGCGGATCCAACGGAACGCCAGGTAGTGGGCCTGCTCCGGGTCCATCCGCTTGAAGACCAGTCGGAAGAAGAGTTTGTACATCACGGTGTCCTGGTGTCCTCATGAAGAGGGGGACACCGTTTCCGGTGTCCCCCTGTGAGCGTCCTAGTCGCGGGCCGCGGTGAGATGTTCGGCGTGTTCCTGGAGGGAACGTACGCCGACGCCACCGTGGTTGAGCGCGTCGATGCCCTGGACGGCGGCGGCGAGCGCCTGGACCGTCGTCAGGCACGGCACGGCCCTGGCCACGGCGGCGGTACGGATCTCGTAGCCGTCGAGCCGGCCGCCCGTGCCGTACGGGGTGTTGACGATGAGGTCGACCGCGCCCTCGTGGATCAGCTGGACGATGGTCTTCTCACCGGCGGGGCCCTCGCCCTCGGACAGCTTGCGCACGACGGTGGCGTTGATGCCGTTGCGCTTGAGGACCTCGGCGGTTCCGGAGGTGGCGAGCAGCTCGAAGCCGTGGGCGACGAGTTCGCGCGCGGGGAAGATCATCGAGCGCTTGTCGCGGTTGGCGACGGAGATGAAGGCGCGGCCCTTGGTGGGCAGCGGACCGTAGGCGCCCGCCTGCGACTTGGCGTACGCGGTTCCGAACACCGAGTCGATGCCCATGACTTCACCGGTGGAGCGCATCTCCGGACCGAGGACGGTGTCGACGCCGCGGCCGTGGATGTCGCGGAAGCGCGACCACGGCATGACGGCCTCCTTGACGGAGATCGGCGCGTCGAGCGGCAGCGTGCCGCCGTCGCCCCGCTTCGGCAGCAGTCCCTCCGCGCGGAGTTCGGCGATGGTCGCGCCCAGCGAGATGCGTGCGGCGGCCTTCGCGAGCGGCACCGCGGTCGCCTTGGAGGTGAAGGGGACGGTCCGCGAGGCGCGGGGGTTGGCCTCGAGGACGTAGAGGATGTCGCCGGAGAGCGCGAACTGGATGTTGATGAGTCCGCGTACGCCGACGCCCTTGGCGATGCCCTCGGTCGAGGCCCGCAGCCGCTTGATGTCGTAGCCGCCGAGGGTGATCGGGGGCAGTGCGCACGCGGAGTCGCCGGAGTGGATGCCGGCCTCCTCGATGTGCTCCATGACGCCGCCGAGGTAGAGCTCGGTGCCGTCGTAGAGCGCGTCGACGTCGATCTCGATCGCGTCGTCGAGGAAGCGGTCGACCAGGACCGGCCGGGTGGGGCTGATCTCGGTGGACTCGGCGATGTACGAGGAGAGGCGGGTCTCGTCGTAGACGATCTCCATGCCGCGCCCGCCGAGCACGTAGCTGGGCCGTACGAGGACGGGGTAGCCGATCTCGTCGGCGATGGCCTTGGCCTCGTCGAACGTGGTCGCGGTGCCGTGCTTGGGGGCCGGCAGCCCGGCCTCGGCGAGCACCCGGCCGAAGGCGCCGCGGTCCTCGGCGGCGTGGATCGCCTCCGGGGAGGTGCCGACGACCGGCACGCCGTTGTCCTTGAGCGCCTGGGAGAGGCCGAGCGGGGTCTGGCCGCCGAGCTGGACGATGACGCCGGCCACCGGGCCCGCGAGGGTCTCCGCGTGCACGATCTCCAGCACGTCCTCGAGCGTGAGCGGCTCGAAGTACAGGCGGTCGGAGGTGTCGTAGTCGGTGGAGACGGTCTCCGGGTTGCAGTTGACCATCACGGTCTCGTAGCCGGCGTCGCTGAGTGCGAAGGAGGCGTGGACACAGGAGTAGTCGAACTCGATGCCCTGGCCGATGCGGTTCGGACCGGAGCCGAGGATGATCACCGCGGGCCTGGTGCGGGGCGCGACCTCGGTCTCCTCGTCGTAACTGGAGTAGAAGTACGGCGTCCTCGCGGCGAACTCCGCCGCGCAGGTGTCCACCGTCTTGTAGACCGGGCGGATCCCGAGCGCGTGCCGGACCTCGCGCACGACGTCCTCGCGCAGGCCGCGGATCTCGCCGATCTGGGCGTCGGAGAAGCCGTGCCGCTTGGCCTCGGCGAGCAGGTCGGTGTCCAGCCGCTCGGCCGCGGCCAGCTCGTCGGCGATCTCCTTGATCAGGAAGAGCTGGTCGACGAACCAGGGGTCTATCTTCGTGGCGTCGAAGACCTCTTCCTGGGTGGCGCCGGCGCGGATCGCCTGCATCACGGTGTTGATGCGGCCGTCCGTGGGGCGGCCCGCCTCGGCCAGCAGCTCTGCCTTGTCGCCGGTCTCGCCGGTGAAGGCGAACTGCGAGCCCTTCTTCTCCAGGGAGCGCAGGGCCTTCTGCAGGGCCTCGGTGAAGTTTCGGCCGATCGCCATGGCCTCGCCCACCGACTTCATGGTGGTGGTGAGGGTGGAGTCGGCGGACGGGAACTTCTCGAAGGCGAAGCGCGGGGCCTTGACGACGACGTAGTCGAGCGTCGGCTCGAAGGAGGCCGGTGTCTTCTCGGTGATGTCGTTGGGGATCTCGTCGAGCGTGTAACCGACGGCCAGCTTGGCGGCGATCTTCGCGATCGGGAATCCGGTGGCCTTCGAGGCGAGCGCCGAGGAGCGGGAGACGCGCGGGTTCATCTCGATCACGATGATGCGGCCGTCGGCCGGATCGATCGCGAACTGGATGTTGCAGCCGCCGGTGTCGACGCCGACCTCACGGATGATCGCGATGCCGATGTCACGCAGCCGCTGGTACTCACGGTCGGTGAGCGTCATGGACGGGGCGACCGTGATGGAGTCGCCGGTGTGGACGCCCATCGGGTCGAAGTTCTCGATGGAGCAGACCACCACGACGTTGTCGTTCCTGTCGCGCATCAGCTCCAGCTCGTACTCCTTCCAGCCGAGGATGGACTCCTCCAGGAGCACCTCGGTGGTGGGCGAGAGCGTGAGGCCCTGCCCGGCGATGCGGCGCAGTTCCTCCTCGTCGTGGGCGAAGCCGGAACCGGCACCGCCCATGGTGAAGGAGGGCCGGACGACGACGGGGTAGCCGCCGAGGGTGCCGACGCCGGCGATGACGTCGTCCATGGTGTGGCAGATGACGGAGCGGGCGGACTCGCCGTGCCCGATCTTCGCCTTGACGGCCTCGACGACTCCCTTGAAGAGGTCGCGGTCCTCGCCCTTGTTGATGGCCTCGACGTTGGCGCCGATGAGCTCGACACCGTACTTCTCCAGGACACCGTTCTCGTGCATGGAGATCGCGGTGTTGAGCGCGGTCTGGCCGCCCAGGGTCGGGAGCAGGGCGTCGGGGCGCTCCTTGGCGATGATCTTCTCGACGAACTCGGGGGTGATCGGCTCGACATACGTGGCGTCGGCGATCTCCGGGTCGGTCATGATCGTCGCCGGGTTGGAGTTCACCAGGATGACGCGCAGCCCCTCGGCCTTGAGCACGCGGCATGCCTGGGTACCGGAGTAGTCGAACTCTGCGGCCTGCCCGATGACGATCGGGCCGGAGCCGATGACCAGGACGGACTGGATATCGGAGCGCTTAGGCACGCTGGCCCTCCATCAGGGTGACGAAACGGTCGAAAAGGTATGCGGCGTCGTGCGGGCCCGCGGCTGCTTCGGGATGGTACTGGACGCTGAACGCCGGCTGGTCGAGCAACTGGAGCCCCTCGACCACCTGATCGTTCAGGCACACGTGGGAGACCTCGGCGCGGCCGAACTCGGTGTCGGAGACCTTGTCGAGCGGGGCGTCGACGGCGAAGCCGTGGTTGTGCGCGGTGACCTCGACCTTGCCGGTCGTGCGGTCCTGCACGGGCTGGTTGATGCCCCGGTGGCCGTACTTCAGCTTGTAGGTGCCGAAGCCGAGCGAGCGGCCGAGGATCTGGTTGCCGAAGCAGATGCCGAAGAGCGGGGTCTTCCGCTCCAGGACACCCTTCATGAGGGCGACGGGGTGGTCGGCGGTGGACGGGTCGCCGGGGCCGTTGGAGAAGAACACGCCGTCGGGCTTCACCGCGTACACCTCCTCCAGGGTGGCGGTCGCGGGCAGCACGTGCACCTCGATGCCGCGCTCGGCCATGCGGTGCGGGGTCATGCCCTTGATGCCGAGGTCGATCGCCGCGACGGTGTACTTCCTGGTGCCGACCGCGGGGACGACGTACGTCTCCTTGGTGGCGACCTCGGCAGCGAGGTCGGCACCGGCCATCTCGGCGGTCTGGCGCACCTTGGCGAGCAGTACGCCCTCGTCCTCGAGGGCGTTCCCGGAGAAGATGCCGACGCGCATCGCGCCGCGCTCGCGCAGGTGGCGGGTGAGCGCGCGGGTGTCGATGCCGCTGATGCCGACGACGCCCTGGCTCGCGAGCTCCTCGTCCAGCGAGCGGCGGGAGCGCCAGTTGGAGGGAACCCGGGCGGGGTCGCGCACGACGTAGCCGGAGACCCAGATCCGCTTCGACTCGGGGTCCTCGTCGTTCACGCCGGTGTTCCCGACGTGCGGGGCGGTCATGACGACGACCTGGCGGTGGTACGAGGGGTCGGTGAGCGTTTCCTGGTAGCCGGTCATACCGGTGGAGAACACCGCCTCGCCGAAGGTCTCCCCCACGGCCCCGTAGGCGCGGCCGCGGAAGGAGCGGCCGTCCTCCAGGACGAGTACGGCGGGAGCCTTTCCGGCTCCCCGGGTGGAGATCGTCATCGTGCGGTGCCTTCCGTCGGGCTGGTGGTGGTGCTGGTGAGGTGGTCGCCGGCCGTACCGGCGAGGTGGTTGACCGCGTCGACCCACGCCTGGTGCTCCGCGGCGTGGTCGGAGCGGAAACCCGAGTCGATCAGCTGGTCGCCGTGCGCCCAGGTGATGACCAGCAGGCCGCCCTCGGGCAGGACCTTGCCGGCGAGCGCCTTGTCGAGCCTGGCCTCGCGCAGTGAGGCGGCCGGTACGAAGAAGTCGGCCGCCCCGGGGCGTACGACGTCGAGGCCCTGCCCGTTGAGGGTCAGCTCGACGCGGCTGCGGGTGCCCAGGCCGTGGGCGACGATCCGGTCGAGCCACTGCCCGGCTGTGGTCGAGGCGTGGTAGCGGCCGGTCAGTGTGAGCAGGGTCTCGCCGTCCGTGAACCCCTCCGGGGTGGCGGGGAGCTCCGGGAGTCCGGACTGGAGGCTTCCGCGCCACTTCCATCCCTGGCGCATCAGCCAGTAGACGAAGGCGATGAAGACGAGCAGTCCGACGACCCAGCTGATGCGGGCGGACCAGTCCGTCACGTCGGCCGACTTCTGCTCGGCGGCCAGTAGGTACAGGGAGTTGAGAGTTGTCACGCGAGCTTCCCGTCGACGACCGTGGCACGGCCCCGCAGGAAGGTGTGGGTCACTCGGCCCGGCAGCTCACGACCCTTGTAGGGGGTGTTGCGGCTGCGGGAGGCGAAGCCCGCGGGGTCCACAGTTCCACGGTATGCCGGATCGACCAGGGTGAGGTTGGCGGGCTCACCCGCCGAGACGGGCCGGCCGTGTCCTTCCAGCCTGCCGATGGCCGCGGGGCGCAGCGACATGCGGTCGGCGACGCCCGCCCAGTCGAGGAGCCCGGTGTCCACCATCGTCTGCTGGACCACGGAGAGCGCGGTCTCCAGGCCCACCATCCCCATGGCGGCGGCGGCCCACTCGCAGTCCTTGTCCTCGTGCGGGTGCGGGGCGTGGTCGGTGGCCACGCAGTCGATGGTCCCGTCGGCGAGCGCCTCGCGCAGGGCGGTGACGTCGGCCTCGGTGCGCAGCGGCGGGTTCACCTTGTAGACCGGGTCGTAGGTCCGTACGAGCTCGTCGGTGAGCAGGAGGTGGTGCGGGGTGACCTCGGCGGTGACGTTCCAGCCCTTGGACTTGGCCCAGCGCACGATCTCCACGGAGCCGGCCGTCGACAGGTGGCAGATGTGCACCCGTGAGCCGACGTGGGCGGCGAGGAGCACGTCGCGGGCGATGACCGACTCCTCGGCGACGGCGGGCCAGCCGCCGAGACCGAGCTCGGCCGAGACGACGCCCTCGTTCATCTGGGCGCCCTCGGTGAGGCGGGGCTCCTGGGCGTGCTGGGCCACGACACCGTCGAAGGCCTTCACGTACTCCAGCGCGCGGCGCATGATCACGGCGTCGTCGACGCACTTGCCGTCGTCGGAGAAGACCTTCACACCGGCGGCGGAGTCGTGCATGGCGCCGAGCTCGGCGAGCTGCTTGCCCTCCAGGCCGACGGTGACGGCGCCGACGGGCTGCACGTCGCAGTAGCCGGACTCCTTGCCGAGCCGCCAGACCTGCTCGACGACCCCGGCGGTGTCGGCGACGGGGAAGGTGTTGGCCATGGCGTGGACGGCGGTGAAGCCGCCGATCGCGGCCGCCTTGGTCCCGGTGAGGACGGTCTCGGAGTCCTCGCGTCCGGGCTCGCGCAGGTGGGTGTGCAGGTCGACGAGACCGGGCAGCAGGATCTGGCCGGCCGCGTCGATCACGGTGGCGTCGCCCGCCTCGATGCCGGTGCCGACCTCGGCCACGGTCTCGCCGTCGATGAGGACGTCCCTCGGCTCGCCGCCGAGGATCTTCGCACCGCGGATCAGGATCTTGCTCATGGTTACTTGTTCTCCTCGGTACGGGCGGCGGCGGACGGCAGGGCGGTCTCGGAACCGCCCAGCAGCAGGTACAGGACGGCCATGCGGGTGGAGACGCCGTTCGCGACCTGTTCGACGGCGGTGCAGCGGTCGGAGTCCGCGACCTCGGCCGTGATCTCCATGCCGCGGACCATCGGGCCGGGGTGCATCACGATGGCGTGTTCCGGCATCCGGGCCATGCGTTCGCCGTCCAGGCCGTAGCGGCGGGAGTACTCACGCTCGGTCGGGAAGTAGGCGGCGTTCATCCGCTCTCGCTGCACACGGAGCATCATGACCGCGTCCGACGTGGGCAGCACGTCGTCGAGGCGGTAGCTGACGTCGCAGGGCCACTGCTCGACCCCGACCGGGACCAGGGTCGGCGGGGCCACCAGGGTGACGTGCGCGCCGAGTGTGTGCAGCAGGTGGACGTTGGAGCGGGCCACCCGGCTGTGCAGGATGTCGCCGACGACGGTGATCCGGCGGCCTTCGAGGTCGCGGCCGATCCCCGCGTCGGGCCCGACCAGCCGGCGGCGCATCGTGAACGCGTCGAGCAGTGCCTGGGTGGGGTGCTCGTGCGTGCCGTCACCGGCGTTGACGACCGCGCTGTCGATCCAGCCCGACGTGGCGAGCCGGTACGGGGCACCGGAGGCGCCGTGCCGGATGACGACGGCGTCGGCGCCCATGGCCTCCAGGGTGAGGGCCGTGTCCTTGAGCGACTCGCCCTTGGAGACCGACGAGCCCTTCGCGGAGAAGTTGATGACATCGGCGGAGAGCCGCTTGGCGGCGGCCTCGAAGGAGATCCGTGTCCGGGTCGAGTCCTCGAAGAAAAGGTTGACGACCGTTCGTCCACGAAGGGTGGGAAGCTTCTTGATCGGCCGGTCCGCGACCCGCGCCATCTCCTCGGCGGTGTCGAGGATCAGTACGGCGTCGTCGCGGGTGAGGTCTGCGGCCGAGATGAGGTGACGGGGTGTCCGGGGGGTGTCCCCGTGAGGGCGCAGCATCTGGGGGTCTCCGTGAAGGGTGGAGGGATCAGGCAGGCGGGCGTGCGGAAGCAGCCGTGCGACCGGTGGGGCGCACGGGACGGGACTCGGCTACTGCTCGCCTGCCGGGACGGTCTGCTTGACGCCGAGCAGCACGGCGTCGCGGCCGTCCTCCTCGGCGAGCTGGACCCTGACCGTCTCCCGCAGCGACGTGGGGAGGTTCTTGCCGACGTAGTCGGCGCGGATCGGGAGTTCGCGGTGGCCGCGGTCGACGAGGACCGCGAGCTGCACGGCGCGTGGCCGGCCGATGTCGCCGAGCGCGTCGAGTGCGGCGCGGATCGTGCGGCCGGAGAAGAGGACGTCGTCCACCAGCACGACGAGACGGCCTTCGATTCCCTCACCGGGGATCTCGGTGCGTCCGATGGCACGTGCGGGACGCATCCGCAGATCGTCGCGGTACATGGTGATGTCGAGTGACCCGACCGGCGTCTTCCGGCCGGTGATCTCTTCGAGCTTTCCGGCGAGCCGGTCGGCGAGGAAGACTCCTCGTGTCGGGATACCGAGGAGCACCACGTCGTCGGCGCCCCTGGCGCGTTCGACGATCTCGTGGGCGATTCGGGTCAGTACCCGGGCGATGTCGGGAGCCTCGAGAACGGGGCGTGCCGCATTGCCGGTGTGGTCATGCTGTGCGTCCATAAGAAACGGACCTCCTTCTCCGCCTCACCGGACGGACGTTAAAGGACGTCGAAATTGCGTCATCCACGTTACCAGGGCTTGCGCGAGACCCTGGCCCCGCCCCCAGGAGGTGGCAGCCCGCCCCTTTCGGCTTGACGCAGCCAAGTAACGCTGCGTAACCTCACAGTGAGTTACCAGCCACGCGGCCCAGCCGCAGAATGTTCCAGCGTCCGGGGAGCCTTATGTCCAGCGAATACGCAAAGCAGCTCGGGGCCAAGCTCCGCGCCATCCGCACCCAGCAGGGCCTCTCCCTCCACGGCGTGGAGGAGAAGTCACAGGGTCGCTGGAAGGCCGTCGTGGTCGGCTCCTACGAGCGCGGCGACCGCGCCGTGACCGTGCAGCGCCTTGCCGAGCTGGCCGACTTCTACGGCGTCCCGGTACAGGAGCTCCTGCCCGGCACGACCCCCGGTGGTGCCGCCGAGCCGCCGCCGAAGCTGGTCCTCGACCTCGAGCGCCTCGCCCACGTGCCGCCGGAGAAGGCCGGACCGCTGCAGCGTTACGCGGCGACGATCCAGAGCCAGCGCGGCGACTACAACGGCAAGGTGCTGTCGATCCGCCAGGACGACCTGCGCACCCTGGCCGTGATCTACGACCAGTCGCCGTCCGTGCTCACGGAGCAGCTGATCAGCTGGGGTGTGCTGGACGCCGACGCTCGCCGCGCGGTGGCGCACGACGAGGGCTGACCAGCCCCGCACAGAGACGTACCGCCGGGCCGGCGGGGGCATCGACGCCCCCCGCCGGCCCGGCTTTTTTCACGGGCCGGCCGCCTTTCGGCGGTCGGGTACGCCGAAGGGCCCACGGTCGCTGGAAAACGCCCCTCGACCGTGGGCCCTTCGTTCGGCTCAACGCCGCCGGAGGCTGTTCACTGCTCCCGGCGGAGGTTCGGCTTGAGGTCCTTGAACCGGGCCAGCAGGCCGTTCACGAAGGCCGGGGAGTCGTCCGTGGAGAACTCCTTGGCGAGCTGGACGGCCTCGTCGATCACCACGGCGTCCGGAGTCGAATCCATCCAGATCAGCTCGTAGGCGCCGAGCCGCAGGATGTTCCGGTCGACGACCGGCATGCGGTCGATCTCCCAGTCCACGGCATAGGTGATGATGAGGTCGTCGATGCGGTCCGCGTACTGCGCGTACCCCTCGACCAGCTCCATCGTGAACTCACCGACCGGCGGCTGACGGTCGTCGGTCCGCGAGAGCCGTACCCAGTCCGCGAGGACCGTCTGCACGGACTGACCGCGCTGGTCGGCCTCGAAGAGGATCTGGAAGGCGCGCTTGCGGGCCTTGTTCCGGGCAGCCACGGTTAGCTGTTCACCCGGCCGAGGTAGTCGCCCGTGCGGGTGTCGACCTTGATCTTCTCGCCGGTGGTGATGAAGAGCGGGACGCCGATCTCGTAACCGGTCTCCAGGGTGGCGGGCTTGCTTCCACCGGTGGAGCGGTCGCCCTGCACACCCGGGTCGGTGTGCTGGATGGTCAGCTCGACAGCGGCGGGCAGCTCGACGTAGAGCACCTCGCCCTCGTGCTGGGCGACGGAGGCGGTGAAACCCTCGATCAGGAAGTTGGCGGCGTTGCCGACGGCCTTGCGGTCGACCATGAGCTGGTCGTACGTGTTCATGTCCATGAAGACGAAGTACTCGCCGTCCATGTACGAGAACTGCATGTCGCGGCGGTCGATGGTGGCCGTCTCGACCTTCACACCGGCGTTGAACGTCTTGTCGACGACCTTGCCGGAGAGCACGTTCTTGAGCTTGGTGCGCACGAAGGCGGGGCCCTTGCCGGGCTTGACGTGCTGGAACTCGACGACGGACCAGAGCTGGCCTCCGTCGAGCTTGAGCACCAGGCCGTTCTTGAGGTCGTTCGTGGAAGCCACGGTTGCGGAATCTCCTGGACTGAAGCTGGTGGACGACCGAGGATGCGCGCCGGAGTCCCCCGCGAGGAGTTCTCCTAGAGCGCGAGCAGCTCCTTGGTCGTAATGGTGAGTAGCTCGGGTCCGCCGTCCGCCTCGGGGCGCACGACGAGCGTGTCATCGATCCGGACACCGCCCCGGCCCGGGAGGTGGACCCCCGGTTCGACGGTGACCGGCACGCAAGCGTCCAGTTTACCCATGGCCGTCGGTGCCAACTGCGGGTGCTCGTCGATTTCGAGTCCGACCCCGTGCCCGGTGCTGGGCTGGAGGCCCTCCGAATGACCCGCCGAGTCCAGGAGATGGCGGGCCGCGCGGTCCACTTCGCGGTAGGCGGCACCGGGGAGGAGAGCCTCCCGTCCGGCCCGCTGAGCGGCGAAAACGAGGTCGTAGAGCTCGATCTGCCAGTCCGCGGGGCTCGTCCCGATGACGAACGTCCGGCCGATCTCGCAGCGGTATCCGCGGTAGTTCGCCCCCAGGCAGACGGAAAGGAAATCACCTTCCTCGACCCTGCGGTCGGTGGGCCTGTGGCGGCCCCGGCCCGAGTTGGGGCCCGTTCCCACGGATGTGGCGAAGGCCGGACCGTCCGCGCCGTGGTCCACCAGCCGGCGCTCCAGCTCCAGGGCCAGGTGGCGTTCGGTGCGGCCCACGAGGATGGATTCGAGGAGTTCGCCGAGCGCCTGGTCGGTGATCTCGGCGGCGATCCGCAGACAGGCGATCTCCTCCTCGTCCTTCACCAGGCGGAGCTGCTCCACGGTGCTGCCCAGGTCCCGCAGGCGCACGCGCGGGGCCACGGAGCTCATGGCGCGGTGGCGGGAGACGGTCAGATCGTGTTCCTCGACCGCCAGGGACTCGGCGTGCAGCCCGCCGGCGAGTCCGGCCGCGGCTACGACCGGGTCGCCGTCGGCATCGGGAAGGACGGTCAGCCGGAGCTGGTCGTCGGGGCGCCCGTGTGCGGGGTCCCCGGTCGGTGCGCGGGGGCAGAGCAGGACGTCCTCGCCGGGGCCCAGCAGCAGCACGGCGCCCGGCGGGGCACCGCCCGCGAGATAGCGGACGTTGGCGGGGCGGGAGACCAGGGCGGCCGCGGATCCGGCGGCGGCGTACCGGTCACGCAGCAGCCCGCGTCGGACGGCGTACACCTCTGACATGCCCCGAGCCTACGAGCGCGGGCCGGGCCCCGCCCGGTCAGCGCACCCGGCCGGGAACCGTGCGGGGCACTACCAGGCCGGGGGGCTGGCTATGGAGCGGGCCAGGACGTCGTCCAGGACGCGCGCGGTCGTCTCCACGTCGTAGGTGGAGTTGTCGATGATCGGCAGGCCGGAGCCGTACCAGCCGGCCATCCGGCCGTGGATCCGGGCGACCTCCTCGTCGGAGAGCCTGCGATTCCCGCTGCGTGCGGCGTTGCGCTCCAGGACGACCTCCAGACCGGGCAGGAGGACCACGGGCAGCAGTCCCGGGCCCACATGGCGCTTCCAGCCTCCGAGGCCGACGACGGGGCGGTCGGGGAAGACCGCGTCGTCGAGGATGCAGGAGATGCCGTTGGCCAGGAAATTACGGGCGGCGAAGCCGCAGGTGCGCCGGGCGAGGCGGTACTGGGCCTCGGAGTGGTCGTTCCATCCGGCCTGCGGGTCGGCGAAGCCGGAGCAGACCCACTCGCGCACGTCGTCCAGGGACACATGCGCCGTGGGAACCCTGCGGCGGCCGGCCCAGAGCTTGGCCACCGTGGTCTTGCCCGCTCCGGCGGGGCCGATCAGCAGCACGGCCAGGGTCGCGGCGCCGGTGCCCGGTTCGGCATGCGGCGCGGGCAGCGGGACGGGACCGCCGGGCGGGAGCTGGATGTGCCCGGTCGTCTCCCGGGAGGGCGGGACGGGCGCCTGCTGCGGCGCGGGGGGCTGGGGCTGCGGCGTCCCGGACCCGGATGCCGTGGGCACGGGAGGCGGCCCCGCCGGGCCGGGATGGTCTGAGTGCTGGGCCTGGTGCGTCCACGGTCCGACTCCTGGACCCTGGGGCGGCGGCAGCGGGGCCCCCACTGCGTGCTGCATCCGGTGGCACTCCGTCTCGTACAGGCAACTGGCGCTGGTCGACGGCAACCGTACCTTCCCCGGCCGCCATGCGGTGAACGGGCGGGGAAGGTCCGAAGTGCCCGGTGTCAGTCCGTCAGTTCGTCGGCCAGGGCACGCAGGGCGAGCCGGTAGGAGCCGATGCCGAAGCCCGCCACCGTGCCGGTGGCCACCGGGGCGACCACCGAGGTGTGGCGGAACTCCTCCCGCGCGTACGGGTTCGAGATGTGCACCTCGATCAGCGGGGCGGTGCGCTGGGCTGCCGCGTCCCGCATTCCGTACGAATAGTGCGTGAAGGCACCCGGGTTGAGGACGACCGGGACCGAGCCGTCCGCCGCCTCGTGGAGCCAGCGGATCAGCTCGCCCTCGTCGTTGGTCTCGCGGACCTCGACGTCGAAACCGAGCTCCTTGCCGAGGGCCTGGCACGCGTCGACGAGGCCGGCGTAGGACGTGGCCCCGTACACGTCGGGCTCGCGGGAGCCGAGCCGTCCGAGGTTGGGTCCGTTGAGCACGAGGACCCTGCGGGCCGTCACGCGGAGACCTCCCCGAAGGCGGCGAGCAGGACGGCCGGGTCGGGACCCTCCAGCACGGTGGGCCTGCCGATGCCGTCCAGGACGATGAAGCGCAGCAGGTCGCCGCGGGACTTCTTGTCGACCTTCATGTTCTCCAGGAGCTTGGGCCACTGGTCGCCGCGGTAGGTGAGCGGCAGCCCGACGGACTCCAGGACGGCGCGGTGCCGGTCGGCGGTGGCGTCGTCGAGGCGTCCCGCGAGGCGGCCCAGCTCGGCGGCGAAGACCATACCGACCGAGACGGCGGCGCCGTGACGCCACTTGTAGCGCTCGTTCTTCTCGATGGCGTGCGCCAGCGTGTGCCCGTAGTTGAGGATCTCCCTCAGGCCGGACTCCTTGAGATCGCTGCCGACGACCTCGGCCTTGACCCGGATGGAGCGCTCGATCAGCTCCGCGGTGTGCGGTCCGGCGGGCGTACGAGCGCCCTGGGGGTCGGCCTCGACGAGGTCGAGGATGACCGGGTCGGCGATGAAGCCGGCCTTGATGATCTCGGCCATGCCGGAGACGTAGTCGTGGACCGGCAGCGAGTCGAGCGCGGCGAGGTCGCAGAGCACACCGGTCGGCGGGTGGAAGGCGCCGACGAGGTTCTTGCCCTCCGCGGTGTTGATGCCGGTCTTGCCTCCGACCGCCGCGTCGACCATGGCGAGCACGGTCGTCGGTACGGCGATCCAGCGCACCCCGCGCAGCCAGGACGCGGCGACGAAGCCCGCGACGTCGGTCGTGGCGCCACCTCCGACACCGATGATGACGTCGGTGCGGGTGAACCCGGTCTGGCCGAGCGCCTTCCAGCAGTAGGCGGCGACCTCGACGGTCTTGGCCTCCTCGGCGTTGGGCAGCTGGATCGCGATGGCCTCGTACCCCTGGGCGGCGAGGTCCTCACGGACGGCCTCACCGGTCTCGGCGAGGGCCTCGGGGTGCAGGACGGCGACCCGCTTGGCTCCGTCACCGATGAGGTTCGGCAGCTCACCGAGGAGCTGACGGCCGACGAGCACCTCGTACGGGTCGGTGCCCGCCGTGCCGGGGATCTGGATGCGCGTGGTGCCCTGCTCGGTCATGCGTGTGTTCTCCCGGCCGGGCGGCGCGGCGTCGACCGTGCGCTCCGGCAGTTCCGTTGCGTCGAGGATCGCCCGGGCGACCTCTTCGGGGGTGCGTGCGTCGGTGGCGACGGTGACGGTGGCCACCTCTTCGTAGAGCGGGCGCCGCGCGTCCATGAGCTCGCGCCACTGCCGTCGCGGGTTGACCGCCAGGAGGGGGCGGGCCGTGTTGAGACCGACCCTCCGGACCGCCTCGTCCACGTCCATGGAGAGGTAGACCACCGGCCGGCCGGCGAGCAGGGCGCGGGTCTCCGCGTCGAGCACGGCGCCGCCACCGAGGGCGAGGACGCCCGTGTGCCCGGCGATCGCGTCCCGCACGGCCTGTCGTTCGAGGGCGCGGAAGCGTTCCTCGCCCTCGTCGAAGAAGATCTCGGGAATCGCCTTGCCTGCCGCGGTCACGACGTCCGCGTCGGTGTCCCGGTAGGAGGTGCCCAGGCGTTCGGCGAGCAGCTCGCCCACCGTGGACTTGCCCACTCCCATCGGACCGACCAGGACGATCAGGGGGCCGCTCACCGGATCTGGAGGTGGGAGAGGTACGACTGCACGTTGCGGTGGGTCTCGGCGACGCTGTCGCCGCCGAACTTCTCCGCGACCGCGTCGGCCAGCACCAGGGCGACCATCGCCTCGGCGACGATCCCGGCGGCCGGAACGGCGCACACGTCGGAACGCTGGTGGTGGGCCTTGGTCGCCTCACCGGTGACGACGTCGACCGTGGCGAGCGCGCGGGGCACCGTGGCGATCGGCTTCATCGCGGCCCGGACGCGCAGCAGCTCACCGGTGGTCAGTCCGCCCTCGGTGCCGCCGGCGCGGCCGGAGGTGCGCCGGATCCCGTCCTCGGTGGCCACGATCTCGTCGTGGGCCTTGGAGCCCGGCACCCGGGCGAGGTCGAAGCCGTCCCCGACCTCGACGCCCTTGATGGCCTGGATGCCCATCAGCGCGGCGGCGAGCCGGGCGTCGAGCCTGCGGTCCCAGTGCACGTGCGAACCGAGTCCGACCGGGACGCCGTACGCCAGTACCTCGACAACCCCGCCGAGCGTGTCGCCGTCCTTGTGGGCCTGGTCGATCTCCGCGACCATCGCCTTCGACGCGTCGGTGTCCAGGCAGCGCACGGGGTCGGCGTCGAGCCTCCCGACGTCGGAGGGCTTCGGGTGGACGCCGTAGGGCGCCTTGGCCGAGGCGAGCTCGACGACGTGGGAGACGATCTCGATGCCCGCGGTCTCCTTGAGGTAGGAGCGGGCGACGGCACCGAGGGCCACACGGGCCGCGGTCTCCCGGGCGCTGGCGCGCTCCAGGACCGGCCTGGCCTCGTCGAAGCCGTACTTCTGCATCCCGGCCAGGTCGGCGTGTCCCGGCCTGGGGCGGGTCAGCGGGGCGTTACGGGCCTGCGCGTCCAGCACCTCGGGGTCGACCGGGTCGGCCGACATGACCTGCTCCCACTTGGGCCATTCGGTGTTGCCGACCATGACCGCGACGGGCGAGCCCATGGTCAGGCCGTGCCGGACGCCGCCGAGGAAGGTGACCTCGTCCCTCTCGAACTTCATCCGGGCGCCGCGCCCGTAACCGAGCCGTCGCCTGGCGAGCGCGTCCGCCACCATCTCCGTGGTGACGGGGATACCGGCGGGAAGACCCTCCAGCGTCGCCACCAGTGCGGGGCCGTGCGACTCTCCGGCGGTCAGCCAGCGCAACCTGCTCAACGGTGCTCCTCATGCTCGCGCCTGTAACTGCGACGGCGCGACCGGGTGCGCGGCCCTGGCCCGCCATGTCCGATCCTCCCACGATCAGGAGGACGGACCTGCCGCCGGTCCAGCAGACGGACGGTTCGCGGTCCGTGTTCGACAGGGCCTAGTGACGTTCCCGCGCCGCGAGGGCCTGTTCGCCCGCCGCCCGCATGACGGCGAGCGGACCCGGGCTGCGTCCGGTCATCTGCTCGGCCTGGAGGACCGCCTGGTGGACGAGGAGGTCGAGGCCACCGACGACGATTCCGCCGCTCGCCGCCCAGCGTGAGGCGAGCACGGTCGGCCAGGGTTCGTACAGCACGTCGAACAGGGTGCCGGGGGCCGCGGGCACGGCGTCGGCGAGGGCGTCCGTGGTGCCGGCCGGTGTGGTGGCGATCACCAGGGGGGCGTGCAGGGCCTCGTCGGCCTTGGACCAGTCCGCGATCCTGACGTCGACGCCGAGGCTCTCGCCCCACCCCCGCATCTCGTCCGCCCGTGCCTCGCTGCGCACGTAGGCGGTGACCGGGCCGGTGCAGATCTCCGCGAGAGCCGCCAGCGCCGAGGACGCGGTGGCACCGGCGCCCAGCACGGCGGCGGACCCGACCTTGTCGACCCCGCGTTCACGCAGGGCGGCGATCATGCCGGGGATGTCGGTGTTGTCGCCGAGCCGCCGGCCGTCCTCGGTGAAGACGACCGTGTTGACCGTCCCGACCGACGCCGCCGTGTCGCTGATCCCGTCCAGCAGGGGGATGACGGCCCGCTTGAGCGGCATCGTCAGGGAGAGCCCGGCCCAGGAGGGGTCAAGGCCCTCGACGAAACCGGGCAGGGCCGCCTCGTCCACGTCGAACCGGTCGTACGACCAGTCGTCCAGGCCGAGTTCCGCGTACGCGGCCCGGTGCAGGACCGGGGAGAGCGAGTGGGCGATGGGCGAACCGAGGACGGCCGCCCGGTGAGCCTCAGTCGAGGGCATCGAACTTTTCCTTGAGTCTCAGGAACTCGTCGTACTCCTTGGCGAACTCGGTCTTGTGCTGTCCGTCGGTCGCCACGAAGTAGAGCCAGCCGTCCGCGGTGGGGTTCAGTGCCGCCGCGAGCGCGTCGGCGCCCGGGTTGCTGATAGGTCCGGGCGTCAGACCCCGCTGCGTGTACGTGTTGTACGGATCCTTGTTCTTGTGGATCTCGGCCACGCCGATATTGATCTTGCTCTGTTTCTTGAGGTAATTGAACGACGAGTCGAATTGGAGCAACTGATTCGTCTGTGTATTGGTGGGCTTGAGCCGGTTGTAGACGACTTCGCTCATCTTCCGGAAGTCGTCATGCGTCTTGCCCTCGGCCTGGACGAGACTCGCGACGGTGAGAACCTGCCAAGGGCCGTCCAGGTCGTACGTCTTGGCTGCCTTCTCGAGGTCGAGCTTCCCGTACTCCGCGTTGGCCCGCGAGACCATGCTCTTCAGGACCGTCTCCGGCTTCGCGCCCTTCGACACCGGGTAGGCGGCCGGGTAGAGGAATCCTTCCACCGGATCCTTGACGAGGGGGTCTTCGACCGCCCATTCGGGCAGGCCGAGACTGCCCGACCTGGTCTTGGCGACCTCGGCGGTCGTGCCGGCCTCTAGGCCCAGCTTTTCGTCGATCTTCTCGTAGACCTGGATGTTGCGCATTCCCTCGGGAATGACAAGCGAGTTCTGGCTCTTCGGGTCCAGCATCATCGCCACGGCGCTGTCCGCCGACATCTCCTTCTTCAGGAGATAGACACCGGCCTGAATGGACTCCCCCTTGGGATTTCCCTTCTGGGCGGAAATGAAGGCGCCGGACGACTTCACGACACCGGCCTTCTTCAGGATGCCGGCGATCTCGTTCCCGTAGGCACCCTCGGGGATCTCCACCTCGACCGTGCCCGTGCCGTCGCCCGCGAAGTCGGGGGCCTCGCCGAACTGGCTCTGGTAGTACGAGTAGCCGAGGTAGCCCACCCCGCCGAGGCCGCCGACGAGGACCGCCGCGACGCCCAGGCACGCACAGCCGTTGCGGCTCTTCTTCTTGCCCTTGCCGCGGCGCTCGCCGCCACCGGCACCGCGGCGGGACTCACGCGGGTCGTCGTCGTGCTCGTCGTCCTCGTGGGACCGGGAGCGGGAGTCCCGGCCGTCGGCCGGCTCGTCCGCACCCGTGAAGAAGGGATGCGTCTCCTCCTGCGGCGCTTCCGGCTCCCAGTCCGGACTCTGCTGCCGCTCAGGTTCCTCACGACGCCCCGGGGGCTGCGGCGGAGGGTACGCCTCGGGGGTGCCGTAGTAGTCGGACTGCTCGCCGTAGCCGCCGGGGTTGCTGCCGTACGGGGGCTGCTGCGCCGCGTACGGCATCGCCGCCTGCTGGCCGGTGTCCCAGCCGCCGTCGTACTGAGGCTGCTGGGGCTGCGGGGGCTGCTGGGGGTGTTGGCCGTACGGGTCCTGCTGGGAGCCGTACGGCTGCTGGTACTGCTGCTGCGCGTACGGGTCGTGCTGCTGCGGCTGCTGTTGCGCGTAAGGGTCCTGCTGGTAGCCCTGCTGGGCGTAGGGGTCCTGCGCGTAGGGCTGCTGCTGGCCGTCGTACTGGCCCTGGCCGTGGGTGGCCTGGTGGCCTCCCCATCCCTGGTCCCCGTACAAGGGGTCCTCGGGATGCCACGGTTCGGAGCCGGAGCCCCGGCCATACTCAGTCATCGATCCCCTTGAGCCGCGAGACGACGCTCCGCCTCTTCGCTTTGCTGTGCGGTGTCTGTTCGAACACCGGCGCATCGCGCGGAACGTTACCGTATCGCGATCAGACAACCACTTCGACGCCCTCGCCCGGAGCAGCGCCGGACGCCCGTTCGGACTCCAGAGCGTTCTGGAGGATCACCACAGCGGCAGCCTGGTCGATGACAGACCGGCCCTTCTTGGACTTCACGCCCGAAGCACGCAGTCCTTGAGTGGCCGTCACTGTGGTCATCCTCTCGTCCACGAGACGCACCGGGACAGGCGCGATCGCCTGGGCGAACACCTGCGCGAAGGCACGGACCTTCGCGGCCGCAGGCCCCTCACCGCCGCCCAGGGACCGGGGCAGCCCGACGATGACCTCGATCGGCTCGTACTCCTCGACGATGCGGCCGAGCCGCCGGTGGGCGGCCGGGACGTCACGTCCCGGCACGGTCTCCACCGGCGTGGCGAGGATCCCGTCGGGGTCGCACGAGGCGACCCCGATCCGGGCGTCACCGACGTCGACGGCGAGTCGGCGTCCCCGGCGCATCTGCGGCATGTCCGGCGTCACGCCGTCTCGGTGACGAGGCGCTCGACAGCGGCGACGGCGTCGCCGATGGCGTCCGGGTTCTGGCCGCCGCCCTGGGCGACGTCCGGCTTGCCGCCGCCCCCGCCGCCGAGGGTCTTGGCGGCGGTGCGGACCAGGTCACCGGCCTTGAGACCGCGCTCGCGGGCGGCCTCGTTGGTGGCGATGACGGTGAGCGGGCGTCCGTTGGCCGTGGTGAACAGGGCCACGACGGCCGGCCGGCCGCCCTGGATGCGTCCGCGCACGTCGAGGACCAGCTTGCGCAGGTCGTCGGCCGAGGTGCCGTCCGGCACCTGCCCGGTGACCAGGGCGACGCCCCGTACGTCCTTGGCCGAGTCGACGAGTCCGGCGGCGGCCGCCAGGACCTTCTCCGCGCGGAACTTCTCGATCTCCTTCTCGGCGTCCTTCAGCTTGCCGAGCATTCCGGAGATCTTCTCGGGAAGCTCCTCGGGGCGTCCCTTCAGCAGCTCCTGGAGCTGGGCGACGACCGTGTGCTCCTTGGCGAGGAAGTTGTACGCGTCGACGCCGACCAGGGCCTCGATGCGGCGCACACCGGAACCGATGGAGGACTCGCCGAGCAGCTTCACCAGGCCCAGCTGGGCGGTGTTGCCGACGTGCGTACCGCCGCACAGTTCCTTGGAGAAGTCGCCGATGGTGACCACGCGGACCCGCTCGCCGTACTTCTCGCCGAACTCGGCGATGGCGCCCTGCTTCTTGGCGTCGTCGATGGACATGACCTCGGCCTGGACGTCGAGTTCCCGCGAGAGGACCTCGTTGATCCGCTGCTCGACGTCGGTGAGGACCGTGCCGGGTACGGCGGCGGGCGAGCCGAAGTCGAAGCGGAAGCGGCCGGGCGAGTTCTCCGAGCCCGCCTGGGCGGCCGTCGGGCCCAGGGCGTCGCGGAGCGCCTGGTGCGTGAGGTGCGTGGCGCTGTGGGCGCGGGCGATGGCACGGCGGCGTGTGTTGTCGATGGCGGCATGGGCGGAGGCCCCGACCGTCACCTCGCCGACCTGGACCGAGCCCTTGTGCACCGAGACGCCCGGGACGGGCTGCTGCACGTCACGGACCTCGATGACGGCACCGGTGTCGAGCCGGATGCGGCCCTGGTCGGCGAGCTGGCCGCCGCCCTCGGCGTAGAACGGGGTGCGGTCGAGGACGACCTCGACCTCGTCGCCCTCGGAGGCGGCGGGCGAGGGCACACCGTCGACGAGCAGGCCGACGATCGTCGACTCGCCCTCGTTGCTGGTGTAGCCGGTGAACTCGGTGACGCCCGAGTTGTCGGCGACCTCGCGGTAGGCGGACAGGTCGGCGTGACCGGTCTTCTTGGCCCTGGCGTCGGCCTTGGCGCGCTCCCGCTGCTCCTTCATCAGGCGGCGGAAGCCGTCCTCGTCGACAGCGAGGCCCTGCTCGGCGGCCATCTCCAGCGTGAGGTCGATCGGGAAGCCCCACGTGTCGTGGAGCAGGAACGCCTTGTCGCCGGCCAGGACCTTGCCACCGGCGGCCTTCGTCTCGGTGACGGCGGTGTCGAGGATGTTCGTGCCGCCCTTGAGGGCCTTGAGGAAGGCGACCTCCTCGGCGAGCGCGACGGTCTCGATGCGCTTGCGGTCGGTGACCAGCTCCGGGTACTGCTGCCCCATCGTGTCCACGACGACGTCGACGAGTTCGCGGACGACCGGACCGGTGGCACCCATCAGCCGCATGTTGCGGATGGCGCGGCGCATGATGCGGCGCAGGACGTAGCCACGGCCCTCGTTGCCCGGGGTGACACCGTCACCGATGAGCATCACGGACGTACGGATGTGGTCGGCGACGACCCGGAGGGAGACGTCGGAGCCCTGCTCGGCGCCGTAGCGCACGCCGGTGAGCTCGGTGGCCTTGTCCATGACGACGCGCAGGGTGTCGGTCTCGTACATGTTCTGTACGCCCTGCAGGATCATGGCGAGGCGCTCGAGGCCGAGTCCCGTGTCGATGTTCTGCGACGGCAGGTCGCCGAGGATCGGGAAGTCCTCCTTGCCGTCGCCGGCGCCGCGCTCGTACTGCATGAAGACCAGGTTCCAGATCTCCACGTACCGCTCGTCGTTGACGGCGGGGCCACCCTCGGCACCGAACTCGGGGCCGCGGTCGTAGTTGATCTCGGAGCAGGGCCCGCAGGGGCCGGGGACGCCCATGGACCAGAAGTTGTCCTTCTTGCCCAGGCGCTGGATGCGCTCGGCCGGGACGCCGATCTTCTCGCGCCAGATCTGCTCGGCCTCGTCGTCGTCCAGGTAGACGGTGATCCACAGACGCTCGGGGTCGAGCCCGAAACCGCCGTCCGCCACGGAGTTCGTGAGGGCCTCCCAGGCGAACTGGATGGCGCCTTCCTTGAAGTAGTCCCCGAAGGAGAAGTTGCCGCACATCTGGAAGAACGTGCCGTGCCGGGTGGTCTTGCCGACCTCTTCGATGTCCGGCGTGCGGACGCACTTCTGCACGCTGGTGACGCGCGGAGCGGGCGGCTTGACCTCGCCGAGGAAGTACGGCTTGAAGGGGACCATGCCCGCGGGGACCAGCAGCAGAGTCGGGTCGTCCGCGATGAGCGACGCCGAGGGCACGACGGTGTGACCGCGCTCCTCGAAGAAGCTCAGCCAGCGGCGACGAATTTCGGCCGACTCCATCAGTGGTCCTCATTCCGGTTGTTCGAGTTGTAGGGGAGTGTGCGGTGAGCGATGAGCTCGGGGTCCGCCGGTGCCTCGATACCGAGCGCCCCGCCCAGCTCGGCCTCGCGCCTGACCATGCCCTCACGCACGTCCAGGGCGAAGTCCTTCAGCTTGTGACCCGCCTCGATCGCCTTGTCGGCGGCCTGCGCCGCGAGGCTCTCGGGAGTCAGCTGCTTGATCTTGCGGTTGACCTTGGTGGTGGCCCAGACACCGGCGGCTGCGCCGGCGGTGAACCAGAACGTACGGCGGAACATCGCTGCGTCAGTCCTTCTGTCCGCGGGGGCTTCGGCCGTTCCGCCTCTTGCGGGCGGACGGCACGGTACGGCCGACGATCACGGTCCGGCGGGCGGGCCGGGGGGCCGGCTCCGGTTCGGGAGCGGTCCGGCGGCCCAGCGCCTGCCGCACCCCGTAGCCGAACGCGGCGACCTTCACGAGCGGGCCGCCGAACGTCGACGCGACGGTGGTGGAGAGCGCTGAGGCGTTGGACGTGACTTCCTGGACGTCGCTCGCGATGGCATCGACCTTGTCGAGCTGGGTCTGCGCGGAGCGCAGCGTGGCCGAGGCGTCGGCGAGCAGCGGGACCGCCTGCTCCGTCACGTCCGCCACGAGTGCGGTGGTCGCCTTGAGTGTCTGGGCCAGCCTCACCAGTACCACGGCGAGGAAGGAAACCAGGATCGCCCAGAAGACAGCCACCAGGATGCCGGCCACCTCTCCACCGGACACAGTGCACCGCTCTCTGCTCGTCGCCCGCATCGGCCGGAACCTCTCCCGGCCGGTGTCTGCCTGTCACCGCTCGGCCGGCGCGTACCCGCCACCACTGCCGATCGTCGTCCCCCGAGCCTATCGCGCCGGGCATGACGCGCCGTACCGGATTACGGCCCGGCGGAACGGGCCCCGGACGCGGGGAGATTGTACGGAGAGCTTACGTGCCAGTACTCTGCGTGTTTCATGCGACGCCCTCAGCGCCCCTGCCCCACGCCCGACGACGCGGAGCCCGCCCCCGTGCGCGGGAATCTCCCGGCGGAGCTGAACGCCTTCGTGGGACGTGCCGACGAACTGGCGGAGCTGGAGACGGTCCTGCGTGGGTCGAGGCTCGTCACCGTCGCCGGGGCCGCCGGGGTCGGCAAGACCCGCTTCGTCACCCGGTTCGCGGCCCTCATGGAGAAACGGTACTGCGACGGTGTGTGGATCGCCGAGCTGTCGGACATCCACGACCCCGGGCTCCTGGAGCACGCGTTGGCCGAAGCGCTGGGCCTCACCGACCACACCAGCAGGCCGCCCCGCGCCGTACTGGTCGAGCACTGCGCGGAGCGTCGGCTCCTGCTCGTGATCGACGGCTTCGAGCATCTCGCAGGCCCGTGTGCCGGACTCGTACGGGAACTGCTGCGCCGGGCACCGCGTCTCCAGGTGCTCGCGGCCGGCCGGCGTCCGCTGCGGGTGGACGGTGAACTCACCTTCCCGCTGATGCCGATGGGCGAGGACGACGGTCTGGAACTCTTCACCCGGCGCGCCGCCGCCGTGCGCCCGGGGTTCCGGCTGACGGACGACGACCGGGAGACCGCACGGGAGCTCTGCCGGCGGCTCGACGGTATCCCGCTCGCGCTGGAGCTCGCCGCGGGACGGTTGCGGGCCCTGACGACGGAGCAGGTGCTGCAGCGCCTCGACGACCGTTTCCGCCTGCTGACCGGCGGCAGCCCGAGCGCGCTCCCCCGCCACCAGACCCTGCGTACGGCCGTCGGCTGGAGCCATGAGCTGTGCGCTCCCGAGCAGCGGCTGCTGTGGGCGCGGCTCTCGGTGTTCGCCGGACAGTTCGATCTCGAGGCCGTCGAGTACATCTGCAGCGGCCCCGGCCTCCCGGCCGGGGCCGTACTGGACGTGCTGGACGAACTGCTGGCGCAGTCCGTGGTGCTGCGCGAGGACTCGGCCGCCGGCAGCCGCTACAGACTCCTGGACACCCTGCGGGAGTACGGCGCCGAGTGGCTGCGGGCGAGCGGGGACGCCGAGCGGCTGAGCCGCCGGCACCGGGACTGGTACCTGGGGCTCGCGACGTGGTGCGAGCTCGACTGGTTCAGCCCCAGGCAGGCGGAGGCCGCGGCGCGGATCGACAGTGAACTGCCCAATCTCCGCCGCGCGATGGAGTGCTCGCTGGAGAATCCGGAGGAGGTCCATCTCGCGCAGTATCTGGCGGGCACGCTCTGGTTCTACTGGGCGGGCTGTGGACGCCTCTCGGAGGGCCGCCACTGGCTGGACCACGTCCTGGAGGAGGAGTCCCCCTACGACCACTCGCGGCTCAAGGCCCTGTGGGTGCTCGGCTACGTCGCGGTACTGCAGGGGGACCCGGCCGGCGCGATGTCGGCCCTGCAGGAGTGCCGGGAGGAGGGTGAGCGTTCGGGGGACGCCACAGCCGTGGCCTACGCCGTGCACCGCACGGGCTGCCTCTCGATCGTCACGGACGACCCGGCCCGCGCCGAGGAACTGCTCCGCGAGGCGCTCGGCCGCTACCGGGAGATCGGCGAGCTGAACAGCAGCGTGCTGATGGCCCAGGTCGAACTGGGTATGGCCGTGGCGTTCCGGGGGGATCTCGACACGGCCTCGGCGATCTGCGAGGAGGTCCTGGAGATCTGCGAGGACCACGGCGAGCGGTGGGCGCTGGCCTACGCGCAGTACGTCCTGGGTTACGCGGCACTTCGGTCCGGGCTGACGCGGCGGGCGCGCCGGATGCTGGAGGAGTCGCTCTCGATCGCGCACGCCTTCCACGATCTGCTCGGCACGGTCCTCTCCCTCGAACTGCTGGCTCTCCTCGCGGTGACCGAGGGCGACGCCACGGAGGCGGCGGTGCTGCAGGGAGCGGCGGACCGCATCTGGCCCTCGGTGGGCCTCCCCCTGTTCGGCTCCGTCCACTACGGCAGACCCCGGGCCGAGTGCGAGGAGCGGGCCAGGGCGGAACTCGGCGACGCCCGCTACGACGCGGAGCGGCGGGCGAGCCGCCGACTGGACCCGAGGGCCGCGGTGGCGCGGGCACTCGGTGGTGCCGCTGAGGACGGCACGGCGGCGGAGCGGGGGTCCGGTGACGGGACGTCCGGCGGGGCGGGGGCCGCCGGGGGAACGCGAAGGCCCGCCGCCTCCCGTACGACAGGGAGGGGCGGGCCCGAGCTCGGTTGAGAGCTACGCCGGGATCAGCGGGCGTAGTACTCGACGACGAGCTGCTCGTCGCAGATGACCGGAATTTCCTTGCGGTTCGGGTCACGGTCCAGGCGGAAGGCCAGGGCCTTCAGGTTCACCTGGAGGTAGCGCGGGGTCTCGCCGTCCGTGTCGTAGCCACCCTCGCGGGCCACCTGGAAGGGGACCTTGGTGCGGCTGCGCTCGCGGACCTGCACGACGTCGTCGGGGCGCACGCGGAAGGAAGGCTTGTCGACCTTGCCACCGTTGACCTCGATGTGGCCGTGGACGACCATCTGACGGGCCTGGTAGATGGTGCGGGCGATGCCCGAACGCAGGACCAGGGCGTCGAGGCGGCGCTCGAGCTCGACGACCAGCGCCTCGCCCGTCTTGCCCTCGGCCTTACGGGCACGGTCGTAGGCACGCGCCATCTGGCGCTCGCTGATGTCGTACTGCGCACGCAGACGCTGCTTCTCGAGCAGACGGACCTTGTAGTCCGAGTTCTGCTTGCGGCCACGGCCGTGCTCGCCCGGCGGGTAGGGGCGGGCTTCGAAGTACTTGACAGCCTTCGGCGTCAGGGCGATGCCGAGGGCACGCGACTTCTTGACCTTGGGACGCGACTGGTTAGGCACGTTCTCCAGACCTCCGTTGTAGGTTAGGTTAGGCTTACCTTACTCAAGGAGATCGCATGTCTCGCCCTGGGAACACCACACACGTCACGGACAGCACAGACAGCGACGGCGCACATGAAGGCGCCGTAACGACGGAAGGCCGATCTGATCGTGGTCAGCCGCGTCCCAGCGGGCTTGAAAACACTCGGATGCCGTCAGCAGCCGAGCGCACACGAACTCTCGTACAGAGTACCTGCTCCGCGGCGCTGCTCGTACCCGGGCTGTCGGTGCTCCACCCGGACCAGCTGTTGCCCGACAGCAGGAGCATGGGTCCCCAGGGGGATGTGTTCCTCGGCCTCCCAGCCGATTCTCCGGTCGTACGGGCCGCGACGCACGCCCGGGGCGACGAACTGGCCGCTGTGCTGGAGATCACCGACGTCGCTCCGGTCTCCGTCCCGCACCGGATTCGCGGCCGCGCCCGGATCGCCGGCCCGCTCACCGTCGTGCCGGGGCTCGCGGAGCCCGGCCGGATGATGCTCAGGCTGGAGACCTGCGAGGCGTCGGTCGACGATCTGTGGGGATTCGAGGAGGTCGAGCCGGAGGACTTGCGGGACGCCGCCGCCGATCCGCTGGTCGCCCACGAGGCCGAGTTGCTGCAGCATCTGCACGCCGCCCACACCGAGCAGATGGCCACACTGTCCGCACTGCTCGGTGACCGGGGTGAGTGCGGCTGTGCCGAGCACCGGCTCGACGCGGTCCCTGTCGCCCTCGACCGCTTCGGCCTGAGGGTCAGGTTCATCGAGGACGGCAGCGTCTGCTTCGACGCCCGGTTCGAGTTCCCCGATCCCGTACGCGACGTCGGCGAGCTGCGCCGCGCGATGCACACCCTCTTCGAGGCCGCGTCCTGCTGAGCCGCGGTCACGAGGACGCGGAACCGCCCTGCTCACCGCCGCGGCCGAGCCGCTCGCGGACCCGGTCCGCCACGTCGGCGTAGCGCGCCTCCGCGCCGTACCGCGTGGGCTCGTAGTAACGCCTGCCGCGGACGGCGTCCGGTGCGTACTCCTGGGCGGCGATCCCGCCGGGTACGTCGTGCGGGTAGACGTAGCCCTGGGCATGGCCCAGCTTGGCGGCGCCCTTGTAGTGACCGTCCCGCAGATGGGCCGGGACCGGGCCCGCGAGGCCCCGGCGCACGTCCTCCTGCGCCGCGGAGATCGCCAGCGTCGCCGCGTTCGACTTGGGGGCGAGCGCCAGCGCGATCGTGGCGTGGCTAAGGGTGAGCGCCGCCTCCGGGAAGCCGATCATGGCGACCGCCTGGGCCGCCGCCACAGCCGTGGGCAGCGCCGTCGGATCGGCGAGCCCGATGTCCTCACTGGCGGAGATCATCAGCCGCCGGGCGATGAAGCGCGGGTCCTCCCCCGCCTCGATCATCCGGGCGAGGTAGTGCAGGGCGGCGTCCACGTCGGAGCCCCGGATCGACTTGATCAGCGCACTCGCGACGTCGTAGTGCTGGTCGCCGTCGCGGTCGTACTTCACCGCGGCGCGGTCGACGGTCTCCTCGAGCGTCTTGAGCGTGATCTCCGCCTCGTGCGTGGTGAGGGCTGATCCGGCCGCCGCCTCCAGGGCGGTCAGCGCACGCCGCGCGTCACCACCGGCGATGCGCAGCAGGTGCGCCTCGGCGTCCTCGGGCAGGGTCACCGCCCCGCCCAGTCCCCGCTCGTCGGTCAGCGCCCGGCGCAGAAGCGCGCGCAGGTCGTCGTCGGTGAGCGGCTCCAGGGTGAGCAGCAGGGAGCGCGACAGCAGCGGGGAGATGATCGAGAAGTACGGATTCTCCGTGGTGGCCGCGATCAGGGTGACCCAGCGGTTCTCCACGGCGGGGAGCAGGGAGTCCTGCTGTGCCTTGGAGAAGCGGTGGATCTCGTCGAGGAAGAGGACGGTCTCCTTGCCGAAACCACCGGTGGCCCGGCGCGCGCCCTCGATGACGGCCCGGACCTCCTTGACGCCCGCGGTGATGGCGGAGAGCTCGACGAAGCGCTTGTTGGTGGCCTTGCTGACCACGTACGCCAGGGTCGTCTTCCCCGTGCCGGGCGGGCCCCAGAGGATCACCGAAGAGGGTCCCGCGGGGCCTCCCCCGCCCTCGCCGACGAGGCGGCGCAGTGGCGAGCCCGGCTTGAGCAGATGCTGCTGGCCGACCACCTCGTCCAGCGTACGAGGGCGCATCCGGACAGCGAGGGGGCTGCTGGACGGGTCCTTCTCCTGGCGGTCTTCGGCGGCTGCGGTAAAGAGGTCGGGCTCCACACGGGAAAGCCTATGTCACCCCACTGACAGGACCTCCTGGCGCGTCAGCTGGTCCAGAAGTCCCACCAGCGGGTCAGGATCAGCATGCCGATGATCCCGATCCAGAGCACCGGGGGCACCCAGTGGAACTCGGTGAGGGCGTTCCGGAGCCAGGCGGGGGCGGGCAGGATGCCGTGCTTGATGTTGTGCGTGGTGACGTAGCAGAACATGAGGATGGTGGCGACCCAGGCCAGGCAACACCACAGGCAGAGCGAGTTGATGTTGTACAGCGACTGGTACTGCAGCCAGGTGCAGAACCCGACGCCGAACAGCGTGCCCGCGTTGAGGCCCAGCCAGTACCAGGCGCGGAAGCGGGCACCGGCGAGGAGCGCCATCCCGATGCCGATGACCACCGAGTAGGTGGCGATGCCGAGCATGGGGTTGGGGAAGCCGAAGGCGGCCGCCTGCTCGCTCTTCATGATGTTGCCGCACGCGACCACGGGGTTCAGGCTGCAGCCCGGGACGAAGCCCGGGTCCTCGAGCAGCTTGAACTTGTCGATGGTGATCACCCAGGCGGCGAGCAGCCCGGCCGCTCCCGTGATCACCAGCAGCAGCGCGAAGGCGCGACTTCCGCCGAAGGTCCTCGCGCCGTCGTCCTCGTCCTGCCGGGAGGAGGGGTGGTCTACCGCTGCCATCGTCATATCGCCGTTCCATCACTGAGTAGTCAGCCGGGCAGGGTCATTGTGCCGCACCTCCGCCACGGCCATCCGTTCGATGGACATAAAGGTGTTCCGGACCGGAGCGCGGAGGACGGAGGTCCTGGGGCCTCCTCCGAGTGACGGGAACAGCGGCCGAGGTGCCGGGACTTCGTGTGCGGTACGGCGGTCCGACCGCCGGTGACCGGCTCGACCTGCGGATCAGTGTCCGAGAGGTGTTCGGTGCCCCCGCGCCGAAGGGGCCGCGAGGGGCCTGGACGTGAGGATCCCGCGGCGGCGCGGTTCGGCACCCCGGGGCGGTGCGGCCACCACCGACGACCGGCGGCGTTCGAGGATCGGGATCTCCGTCAGGATGAATCGGCTTCCGTCGAGTTGACGGTGCGGGCGACACCGGGCACGTCGCGTGCCGCCGCCCGGGAGAGGGGCCGGCGCCGGAACGCGCTGTGCCCGCCCGGAGTACCGGGCGGGCACAGGTGTGGACGACTGCCTCGGTTCAGGCCAGCCTGGACTGGATCACGGTCACCAGGTCCCCGACCGCGACGGGTTCCTGATCACCCGACTCCATGTCCTTGAGCTGGACGTTGCCCTCGGTGAGGTCCCGCTCACCGGCCACGACGGTGTAACGGGCGCCCGAGCGGTTCGCGCTCTTCATCGCACCCTTGAGCCCACGGCCGCCGAACGCGAAGTCCGTGGCGACGCCGGCCTTGCGCAGTTCGGTGACCAGGCCGAACAGCACCCGCCGCGCCTCCTCGCCGAGCGGCACCGCGTAGACGCTGGTGGTGGCCGGGATGTCGAGCTCGATTCCCTCGGCCTCCAGCGCCAGCACCGTGCGGTCCACACCGAGCGCCCAGCCGACGGACGGCAGCGCGGGGCCGCCGATCATCTCGGACAGCCCGTCGTACCGGCCGCCACCGCCCACCGCGGACTGGGACCCCAGGCCGTCGTGGACGAACTCGAAGGTGGTGCGCGTGTAGTAGTCGAGCCCTCGGACCAGCTTCTCGTCGTCCTCGTACACCACACCGGCCGCCGTCAGCAGATCGCGGACCTCCTCGTGGTACGCCTTGCAGGCGTCGCAGAGGAAGTCGCGCAGCATCGGGGCGCCGGTCAGCTGCTTCTGGACGTCGGGCCGCTTGTCGTCGAGAACCCGCAGCGGGTTGATCTCGATGCGGCGGCGGGTCTCCTCGTCGAGGTCGAGGTCACGCAGGAACGTCTGGAGCGCCTCCCGGTAGACGGGGCGGCACTCCTTGTCGCCCAGCGAGTTCAGCAGGATGCGGAACTGGCTCAGGCCGAGTGAGCGGTACGCCTGGTCGGCGAGGATGATCAGCTCGGCGTCGAGCGCGGGGTCCTCGGTGCCGATGGCCTCGGCGCCCACCTGCGAGAAGTGGCGGTAGCGGCCCTTCTGCGGGCGCTCGTAGCGGTAGTACGAGCCGGAGTACCAGAGCTTGACGGGGAGGTTGCCCGCCTTGTGCAGATTGGCCTCCAGCGCCGCGCGCAGCACGGAAGCGGTGCCCTCGGGGCGCAGCGCGAGCTTGTCGCCGCCCTTGGTCTCGAAGGCGTACATCTCCTTGGACACGATGTCGGTGGACTCACCGACGCCACGGGCGAAGAGGGCGACGTCCTCGAAGCCCGGGGTCTCGATGTATCCGTAGCCGGAGTTCTTCAGGGGCTCGGCGAGCGCCGCGCGCACCGCGAGGTACGTCGCGGAGTCCGGCGGGATCAGGTCGTACGTGCCCTTGGGGGCCTGGAAGGTGCTCACAGCTTTTTCTCTCGTCACATTCCTCGGCGGGGCGCGTCCAGTCCGTGCAGATACGGGTTGGAGGCGCGCTCGCGGCCGATGGTCGTCTGGGGGCCGTGGCCGGACAGCACCACGGTCGAGTCGTCGAGCGGCAGGCACACGCGGGCCAGCGACTCGAGCAGCTCGGCGTGGTCGCCACCGGGCAGGTCGGTGCGTCCGACGGAGCCGGCGAAGAGCAGGTCGCCCGAGAAGAGGACCTGCGGTACGTCCGCGGCCTCGGGCATCCGGAACGTCACCGACCCCTTCGTATGGCCGGGTGCGTGCGCGACGCCGAACTCCATGCCGGCCAGCTTCAGCGCGGCGCCGTCGGTCAGCTCCCTGACGTCGTCCGGCTCGCCGACGGTGAGCTCGCCCATCAGCGGCATCCCGATGGAACGGCCGAGCGCCTTCTCCGGATCGCTCATCATGAAGCGGTCGTCGGGGTGGATCCAGGCGGGGACGTCATGGGCGCCGCACACGGGGACGACCGAGGCGACGTGGTCGATGTGACCATGGGTGAGGACGACGGCGACGGGCTTGAGCCGATGCTTCTTGAGCGCTTCCTCGACGCCCTGGGCGGCCTGGTGGCCCGGGTCGATGATCACGCACTCCTCACCGGCGGCGGGGGCGACCAGGTAGCAATTGGTCCCCCAGGCCCCGGCGGGGAACCCGGCAATGAGCACGATCGTCCTTAGTGTTCGTCCGACGAGGAGGGCCGCGGAGGGAAATGCGGCAGATCAGAGACTACCGGCGCTCCTCATTCCACAGCCAACCCATATACCGTACGGGCATTCCAGGCCCGATCACACGACGTACAAGGAGACCATCCGGTGGTCAGCAGCGATCAGCGGCGGCGGCAGCTCGCCCGGGAGAAGTTCGAGCGGCAGCAGCAGCGCCGGGAGGAAGCGCGCCGGAGGACCAGGCGCCTCGCGGTGATCATCGCCTCGTCGGTGGCCGTGGTGGCGGTCATCGGTGCCGGCGCGTATGTCTCGCTCGGCGACGACGACTCGAAGACCGACGCGGCCGCGGACGCCAGCCCGTCGCCGTCGCCCTCGGCGAGCGAGAGCAGTGTTCCCGAGCCCGCGATGAAGATCGACAAGAAGTCGAAGTACACGATGTCGCTCAGTACGAGCCAGGGCGACATCGGCATCGCGATGGACGCGGCGAAGACCCCGCACACCACGAACTCGTTCAAGGCCCTCGCGGACAAGGGTTACTTCGACAGCACGAAGTGCCACCGTCTGACCACACAGGGCATCTTCGTCCTGCAGTGCGGCGACCCGAAGGGCGACGGCTCGGGCGGCCCCGGTTACACGATCCCGGACGAGAATCTGACGGCGCTGGGCAAGCCGGGCGACGACGGGTCGGTGACGTATCCGGCGGGCACCGTCGCGATGGCGAACACCGGTCAGCCGGGCTCGGGCGGCAGCCAGTTCTTCCTGGTCTACAAGGACACCAAACTGCCGCCCAGCTACACGCCGTTCGGCACCATGGACGATGCGGGGCTGAAGGCGGTCAAGAAGATCGCCGAGGCGGGCGTCGCCGGGGGAGCCGGAGACGGTGCGCCGAAGAAGACCGTCACGGTCGAGAAGGCGACGGTCGACAAGGCCTGACCCCCCGGCCCACGGGCCCGCGCCCGGCCGCCCGGCCGGACCGGAGAATTTCAGCCGCGCTGAGTGCGGACAGCCGGGCGGCCGGTCGCCTAGATTGGCGTTGTGCAGGGCGGGCGCAGCCCGCCCCAGGAAACTGTGGACGATGCACGGGGGGCGAACCCCCTCGATGCATCAGGTGGAGGAGGCGCTGTGAGCAGCGACCCGTGGGGCCGTGTCGACGAGACGGGCACCGTGTACGTGCGTACGGCCGAGGGCGAGCAGGTCGTCGGATCGTGGCAGGCCGGTTCCCCCGAGGAGGCCCTGGCCTATTTCGAGCGCAAGTACGACGGTCTGGTGGTCGAGATCGGCCTTCTCGAGCGGCGGGTGAAGACCACCGACCTCTCGGCGAAGGACGCCACGGCGGCGATCGAGCACCTGCGTCAGCAGGTGGACGAGCACCACGCCGTCGGTGACCTGGCCGCGCTCGGCAAGCGGCTGGACGCGCTCGTCGCGACGGTCGACTCGCGCCGCGAGGAGCGCAAGGTCCAGAAGGCGAAGCAGACCGACGAGGCCCGACAGGCCAAGGAGGCGCTCGTCGTCGAGGCCGAGGAGCTGGCGCAGAGCGAGCAGTGGCGGTCGGCGGGTGAGCGTCTGAGGGCGCTCGTCGACACGTGGAAGGGGCTGCCCCGTCTGGACCGCAAGTCCGACGACGAGCTGTGGCACCGCTTCTCGCATGCCCGTTCCGCCTTCTCCAAGCGCCGCAAGGCCCACTTCGCCGCGCTGGACGCCCAGCGCGAGGACGCCCGCAAGGTCAAGGAGCGGCTGGTCGCCGAGGCCGAGTCGCTCTCCGGCTCGACCGACTGGGGTGCGACGGCCGCGCGTTACCGCGACCTGATGACGGAGTGGAAGGCGGCGGGACGTGCCCAGCGCGAGGCGGAGGACGACCTGTGGAACCGCTTCCGCGGCGCCCAGGACGTGTTCTTCGCGGCCCGCAGCGGTGTCTTCGCCGAGCGGGACGCGGAGCAGGGCGAGAACCTCAAGCTCAAGGAGGAGCTCGCCGCCGAGGCCGAGAAGCTGGTCCCGGTGACGGACCTGAAGGCGGCCAGGGCCGCGTTCCGCTCCGTCAACGAGCGCTGGGAGGCCATCGGCCACGTCCCGCGTGACGCCCGTCCGAAGGTGGAGGGCCGGGTCCAGGCGGTGGAGCGGGCCCTCCAGGAGGCCGAGGAGTCCGAGTGGCGCCGGACGAACCCGGAGGCGCGGGCCCGCGCCGAGGGTCTGACCGGCCAGCTCCAGGGTGCGGTCGACAAGCTGCGCAAGCAGATCGACACGGCGCGCGCCTCGGGTAACAACGCGAGGGCCGACAAGCTCTCCCGCGAGCTCGAAGGCCGTCAGGCGCTGCTGGACCAGGCGCTGAAGGGCCTGGAGGAGTTCGGCGGCTGACGGTTCCCGACGGCCGCGTCGGAGGGGCTTTCGTACGCGTCGCGTACGGGGGCCCCTCCCGTGTGTGGACGGCCGGCGTCCGCCCCGCGTCCTGTGCCGTGCTCCGGGTCCGACACGTGCGCACGGCAGCGAAGGGGCGTCATGACTGCCGGGATCGCGCGGTGAACCCGGGCCTGCCGGAGCGGGAGGATCTTCGGACCGGCAGGAAGCCGTGCGCCTGCCGGTTCCCCGGAACCCGGATCGCCGGGACCACTACGTCCTCGAGGCAGGCCCACCCATGAGACCGACCCGTGCCGTTCTGACCGTCGCAGCCGCCGCCCTGCTCCCCGCCCTCGTCCTCGCCGGACCGGCGTTCGCCGCCGGACCTGCGTCCTCGCCGCCGCCCGCCGCGACGGCGAGGACGGTCTTCGACAGCCCCACCACACCGGTGGGCGACCTGTCCGACGACGACCTCCGTGTCGCGATCCTGCGCATCCTCGCTGACGAGGACAGCGGCACGAGGGTCGTCCGGGAGGCGAACGAAGTCCTCGACAACGGGACCACGGAGGCCATGCGGCAGTGGCTGGAGACCGGCTACCCGCTCGCGCAGGCCGAGGACGACCGTGTCGCGCTCTTCCGCATCCTCGCCCGCCCGGACATCAGCGACGCGCTCCGCGCCGCGGTCGGCGAGGCGATCGACGGCACGCCGGAGGAGATGCGGTACTTCCTGGAGTACGGGCAGTACGAGATCGGCGGCTGACGGCCGCCCACACCCCGGAGCGCCGCCAGGAGGGTCCGGAGGGACCGTCCTGGCGGCATCGTCAGGGACGCCGCGCCGAGGTGACCCGGTAGACGTCGTAGACGCCCTCGACGCCGCGCACGGCCTTCAGGACGTGTCCCAGGTGCTTCGGGTCACCCATCTCGAAGGTGAACCGCGAGGTGGCCACCCGGTCCCGGGAGGTCTGCACGGCCGCGGACAGGATGTTCACGTGCTGGTCCGACAGGACGCGCGTGACGTCGGAGAGCAGCCGCGACCGGTCCAGCGCCTCGACCTGGATGGCGACGAGGAAGACGGACGACTGGGTGGGCGCCCACTCGACGTCGAGGATCCGTTCCGGCTGCTGCGAGAGCGAGTCGACGTTGACGCAGTCCGCACGGTGTACGGAGACGCCGCTGCCCCGGGTGACGAACCCGATGATCGGGTCACCGGGTACGGGCGTACAGCACCGGGCCAGCTTGACCCAGACGTCCTCGACTCCCTTGACGACCACGCCCGGGTCCGCGTTGGCACGGCGCTTGCTGCGGCCGTGGGAGGGCGGGGTGCTCTCGGCAAGGTCCTCGTTGGCCTCGTCGTGGCCGCCGAGGGCCTGGACCAGCTTCTGGACGACGCCCGCCGCGGCGACGTGACCCTCGCCGATCGCCGCGTACAGCGACGAGATGTCGGGGTAGCGCATCTCGTGGGCGAGGGTGACCAGGGAGTCGCCGGTGAGGATCCGCTGGATCGGCAGGTTCTGCTTGCGCATGGCCCGCGCGATGGCGTCCTTGCCCTGCTCGATCGCCTCGTCGCGCCGCTCCTTGGAGAACCAGGCACGGATCTTGTTGCGTGCCCGGGGCGACTTGACGAACTGCAGCCAGTCACGGGAGGGCCCGGCACCGGCCGCCTTGGAGGTGAAGACCTCCACCAGGTCACCGTTGTCGAGGGTCGACTCGAGCGGCACGAGCCGTCCGTTGACCCGTGCTCCTATGGTCCGGTGGCCGACCTCCGTGTGGACGGCGTAGGCGAAGTCGACCGGCGTCGCACCGGCGGGCAGCGCTATCACGTCGCCCTTCGGTGTGAAGACGAAGACCTCGTTGCGCGACAGGTCGAAGCGCAGGGACTCCAGGAACTCGCTGGGGTCCTCGGTCTCCTTCTGCCAGTCCAGGAGCTGGCGCAGCCAGGCCATGTCGTTGACCGTGTCCTGGCCGCGGCCGCCGCCCGTGTTCCTGGGAACGTCCGTACGCACCTTGGAGGCGCCCGCGACGGCCTCCTGCTTGTACTTCCAGTGCGCGGCGATGCCGTACTCGGCGCGGCGGTGCATGTCGAACGTGCGGATCTGGAGCTCGACAGGCTTGCCGCTGGGGCCGATCACCGTGGTGTGCAGTGACTGGTACATGTTGAACTTGGGCATCGCGATGTAGTCCTTGAACCGCCCGGGCACCGGATTCCACCGGGCGTGGACGGTGCCGAGCGCCGCGTAGCAGTCGCGGACCGTGTCGACGAGGACGCGGATGCCCACCAGGTCGTAGATCTCTGCGAAGTCGCGGCCCCGCACGATCATCTTCTGGTAGACGCTGTAGTAGTGCTTCGGCCGTCCGGTGACCGTGGCCTTGATCCTCGCGGCGCGCAGATCGGCCTGGACCTCGTCGGTCACTATGGCGAGGTACTCGTCGCGCTTGGGCGCGCGCTCGGCGACGAGACGGACGATCTCGTCGTACATCTTGGGGTAGAGGATCGCGAAGGCGAGGTCCTCCAGCTCCCACTTGATGGTGTTCATGCCCAGGCGGTGGGCCAGCGGCGCGTAGATCTCGAGGGTCTCGCGGGCCTTCTTCTCCTGCTTCTCCCGCTTGAGGTAGCGCATGGTGCGCATGTTGTGCAGCCGGTCGGCGAGCTTGATGACGAGGACCCGGGGGTCCTTGGCCATGGCAACGACCATCTTGCGCACGGTCTCCGCCTGGGCGGCCTCGCCGAACTTGACCTTGTCCAGCTTGGTGACGCCGTCGACGAGCAGGGCGACCTGGTCGCCGAAGTCCTTGCGCAGGGTGTCGAGGCCGTACTCGGTGTCCTCGACCGTGTCGTGCAGCAGTCCCGCCATCAGCGTCGCCGGGTCCATGCCGAGCTCGGCGAGGATCGTGGTGACGGCGAGCGGGTGGGTGATGTAGGGGTCTCCGCTCTTGCGCTTCTGGCCCCGGTGCCAGCGCTCGGCGACCTGGTAGGCCTTCTCGATCTGACGCAGCGTGGCGGACTCGATCTTGGGATCGTTGCCGCGGACCGTGCGCAGGAGCGGTTCGAGGACCGGGTTGTAGGGGCTGGAGCGCTGGACGCCCAGCCGGGCGAGGCGGGCCCGCACGCGGTTGGAGGAGCCGCCGGAGCGCGCGGTCGCGGCCGGTGGAGCGCCGGCGGGCCGGGTTGGGGGCTTCGCCGCGGGAGCCGGGGCCGCCGGGGGCTTCGGCGCCGCGGACCCGGACGCGGGCTTCTCGGGGGCCTCCGGCTTCGTCCCGGAGGACGGGGCGGCCTTCGTGCCGGGAGGGGGCGTCGGCTTCGCCTCCGTGGGCGGGGCCGGCTTCGCCGGGGCGGTGGGCTTCTGGGGGGCCGGAGCCTGGTCGGGGCCCTGCGTGGGCTCGCCTGCGGGCCGGGACTCGCCCGCCCCGTCGGGCTGCGCCTCTCCGGGCGTGGCGGAGGCCGCCGCGGGCCTCTCGGGCTGCGGGGCGGCGACTGGCTGGGCCTCGTCTGGCAAGAGCGCTCCTCGTGCGGATCCGGGTTACCGGAAAGCCCATGGTATCGACCCCCGGGCAGGTCCTCGCCCGGGGAGTGCGGAACCCCTCACAACGCGGGACGGGTACCCGGATGTTCCCGGGTACCCGTCCTGTACGTCCCTACGCGCGCTACGGCCGCGCTGTGCAGGTCAGAGAGTGATCAGAGCCTCCAGCGGGGCGTTCCCAAGCCCTGCCTCCAGTCGGGCGCGGCCGGAGAGGAAGCCGAGCTCCATGAGGACCGACACCCCCGCGACCTGCGCACCCGCCCGCCGGATGAGCTCCAGCGACGCCTCGGCGGTGCCGCCGGTGGCCAGGACGTCGTCGATGACCATGACGCGGTCGCCGTCCGACAGGTCCTCGGCGTGGATCTCGATCTCCGCCGTTCCGTACTCCAGCTCGTACGCCTGCCCCAGCGTGGCGCCGGGCAGCTTTCCCGCCTTGCGCACGGGTACGAAACCGAGCCCGGCCCGGACCGCGACCGGCGCGGCCAGGATGAAGCCGCGCGCCTCGAGGCCGACGATCTTCGTGGCCCCGTGCCGTACGCACAGCTCCGCGAGAAAGTCGGTGAGCGCGGTGAAGGCGACCGGGTCCGCGAGCAGCGGGGTGATGTCCTTGAACAGCACCCCGGGCTTCGGGTAGTCCGGCACGTCACGGATCCGGCTGAGCAGGAGCTCCCGGGTGGAGTCGGTGATGCTCGCGCTGGTCATCGGCGGTTCCTCGGAGTCCGACCGTGGCCTCCGGTCTGCCGGCGCTGTCCGACGACGGCCCCGGCGTGCTCGGTGTCCTCGTCGTACGCGCCGTCCTGGCCGTCCTGCTCGTCCTCGGCGGACTCACCCTTGGCCGCCGCGGCGGCACGCTTGGCGAGGATCCGCTTCTTCAGTGCCTTTATCTGCGGCTCGCGCTCCTTGAGGTCTGCGACCAGCGGGGTGGCGATGAAGATCGAGGAGTACGCGCCGGCGGCGAGGCCGACGAAGAGCGACAGCGAGATGTCGTTCAGCATGCCGGCGCCGAGGACACCGCCACCGATGAACAGCAGACCGGCGACCGGGAGCAGGGCGACGACGGTGGTGTTGATGGAACGCACCAGCGTGCCGTTGATGGACCGGTTGGCGATCTCGCTGTAGGTCCAGCGGGTCTGCTTGGTGATCCCGGCCGTGCCCTCCTTGAGGCTGTCGAAGACGACGACCGTGTCGTAGAGGGAGTAACCGAGGATGGTCAGCAGACCGATCACCGTGCCGGGCGTGACCTCGAAACCGACGAGGGCGTAGACACCGACGGTGATGGTGATGTCGTGGATCAGCGCGACGAGCGCCGCGATGGCCATCCGCCACTCGAAGGCGATGGCCAGGTAGACCACCACGAGGACCATGAAGATGCCGAGGCCGGCCCACGCCTTGTTGGCGATCTGCTCACCCCAGCTGGGGCCGACGAGGTCCGCGTTGATCTTCGCCTCGGGGATGCCGAGGTCCTCGGAGAGCTGGGCCTTGATCTGGTCGGCCTTCTGGGTGTCGACCTCGGTGATCTGGATCCGGAGCCCGCCGTTGCCGAGCTCCTGGACGATCGCCTCGTGACCGGAGGCCGCGACCGCGTCCTCGTGGGCCTGGGAGACGGACACCTTGGCCTTGGTGTCCGTCGTGAAGACGGCACCGCCCTTGAACTCGATGCCCATGTTCAGGCTGCTGACCGCCAGGCCGACGATGGCCGTGATGGTGATCAGGATCGAGACGCCGTACCAGATCTTGCGGTTGCCGATGAAGTCGTAACCGACCTCGCCACGGTAGAGCCGGGCGCCGAGATTGCCGAGTCGCGACATCTCACGCCTCCTTCGGGTGGTCGGTACGGGCGGTGACGCGGCGGGAGCGGCGCAGCGGCGGCTTGGCGCCGAGACGCTTCGGGTCCAGGCCGGACCACGGGTGACCGCTGCCGAAGAACTTCGTGCGGGCCATCAGCGTCATGACGGGCTTGGTGAAGAGGAACACCACGACGACGTCGAGCAGGGTCGTGAGGCCCAGCGTGAAGGCGAAGCCCTGGACCTTGCCGACGGTGACGAGGAAGAGCACGGCCGCGGCGAGGAACGAGACGAAGTCGGAGACGAGGATGGTGCGGCGGGCCCTGGGCCACGCACGCTCGACGGCCGGACGGAGCGTGCGGCCCTCGCGGATCTCGTCCCGGATGCGTTCGAAGTAGACGATGAACGAGTCCGCCGTGATACCGATCGCGACGATGGCTCCACAGACGGCCGGGAGGTTCAGCGCGAAGCCGATGGCCGGGCCGAGCAGGGCCATGATCGTGTAGGTGAGGACACCGGAGGCCAGGAGGCTGAGAAGCGCGATGAGCGCCAGGCCGCGGTAGTAGGCCACCAGGTAGATGACGACCAGGGCGAGGCCGATGGCGCCGGCGATGAGCCCGGCCTCCAGCTGCTCGCCGCCGAGTGCCGCGGTGACGGTGGTGACGGTGTCCTCGCTGAAGGACAGCGGCAGCGCACCGTAGGAGAGGACGTTGGCGAGGTCCTCGGCCGACTGCTGGGTGAAGCTGCCCGAGATCTCGGCGCTGCCGCTGAGGGTCTCGTTCACCTGGGGTGCGGAGACGACCTCACCGTCGAGGGAGATCGCGAACTGGTTCTGCGGGGACTGCTGCGACGACAGCTTCTTCGTGATCGTCTGGAACTTCTTGGAGCCCTTGTCGGTGAACTCCATGGAGACGAGCCAGATGCCGCGCTGCTGGTCGAACTGGGCCTTCGCGTCGTCGACGTCCGTACCGGAGACCTCGGCCGGGCCGAGGAGGTACTTGGCGTCACCCTCGGAGCTGCACGCGACCGTGGGCTGCTCCGGCTTGACGCCGTCGCCGGCCTTGGCGCGGGCGGCGGGGTCGGTGCAGTCCAGCGCGGTGAACTTCTTCTCGAGCGCGGCGGTGGCGGGGTCGGGCGTCCCCGTCGCCGCGGGGGCGTCCGACGAGTCCGCGGCACCCGGGGTGCTGGCGGAGGGGGTCGGCGTCTCGTCCTGCTTCAGGCCGTCGGTGACGGCGCGGCCCTGCGTGGTGGCGTCGGCCGAGGGCGTCGACTTCGGGTCGGAGGCGGTTTCCGGGTCGGTCGCCTTCGCACTGGGCGTGGCGCTCGCCTTTCCGGAACCGCTCGCGGACGGACTCGCCGAACCCTTGGGGGTCGGTTCGCCGCCGGTGACCGTGAGCACGGGCCGGAAGTAGAGCTGGGCGGTCGTGCCGACCTGCTCCCGGGCCTGCTTCGAGTTCGTCCCCTTGGGGATGTTGACGATGATGTTCGATGCGCCCTGGGTCTGAACCTCGGCCTCGGAGACGCCCAGACCATTGACACGGCGTTCGATGATGCTGACCGCGGTGTTCATGTTGGTCTCGTTGATCGCGTCAGGCTTGCCGGGCTGGCTCTTCGCCTTGAGCGTGATCGACGTACCGCCGGCGAGGTCGATCCCGAGCCGGGGCGTGGTGTGCCCGGACAGGAACATCCCACCGGTCAGGGCGACCATGGCGATGAGGATCAGAGCCAGGGCACGGCCCGGCCTGCCCTGTCCACCGGTTGAGCCCCGGCCTTTCTTCGGTGCTGCCACCTTTTCGTTTCTCCCTGTCCAACCGCCCCGCGCCGGGTACGCGCCCGAGCGGCCACGAAGTGTTGTGGGGACCCGCCCCCGCAGAAGACCGCACGGCCCGTGAGACGCCGGACACCCGTGGGTGTCCGGCGTCTCTGGGTCGTGGAACTACTTCGCGTCGCCCTCGCCGTCGGCCTTGGCGTCCTTGGCCTCGGCGCCCTTGGCCTCGGTGTCCTTCGCCACGGACTCGTCCTCGGGCTTCTTGCCCAGGTCGATCTTCGCGACGTCGTCGTCCGCGGACTCGCCGGCGGTCAGCGAGGAGGCGTCGTCGGGCACGACCGTGCCCTCGGTCTCCAGCTCGTCGTCGCCGTGAACGATGCGGTTGTACTCCGCGTCGTCGAGCACGGCGCCGATGGAGTTCTTCGCGTAGACGGCGTGGACGCCGGGCGCGACCTCGAGGAGAACCGTGTCTTCCTGGATCTCCTTGACGGTGGCGTACATGCCTCCGATCGTCCGGACGCCGGTGCCGGGCTGCATGTCGTTGCGCATCTGCGCAGCCGCCTGCTGCTTCTTCTTGGCGGACCGGGTCATCAGGAACATGGCCCCGATGAGCACGATGAAGGGGAGGAGGGTCACGAGACTCACGGGACGGAACTTCCTTCGCACGACCACGCTGGTGTTCGCGCGGCCTGGTCTACGGGGGTGGGTACACCGACCCGTTACGGGCGGCATCGGCGGAGTCTAAGCGAGTCCGCATCATTGGAACAACGTCCAGCATGGCACCGTGGTTCCCCTGCTGGCCAACCTGTCCGGTGTCACGCCCCGAACAGGCCTTGTTGTCCCTTTGCGCCGTGCTGCGGAGGCACGAGTCCGAGATGCGCCCACGCCGCGGGGGTGGCGACCCTGCCCCGCGGGGTCCTCGCGAGCAGTCCCTCCCTCACGAGGAAGGGCTCGGCGACCTCCTCGACCGTCTCGCGCTCCTCCCCCACGGCCACCGCGAGGGTGGAGAGCCCGACGGGACCTCCGCCGAAGAGCTTCAGCAAGGCGCCGAGCACCGCGCGGTCCAGCCTGTCGAGACCGCGGGCGTCGACCTCGTACACCCGCAGGGCGGCGGCGGCGATGTCCCGGTCGATCCGCCCTTCCGCCTTGACCTGGGCGTAGTCCCGGACGCGGCGCAGCAGGCGGTTGGCGATACGGGGCGTGCCGCGGGAGCGGCCGGCGATCTCGGCGGCACCCGCCGTGTCTATGGCGACGTCGAGCAGGCCGGCGGAGCGGTGGATGACCCGCTCCAGCTCGGTGGGGGCGTAGAACTCCATGTGGCCGGTGAAGCCGAAGCGGTCGCGCAGCGGGGGCGGCAGCAGCCCTGCGCGGGTGGTGGCGCCTACGAGGGTGAACGGCGGAAGTTCCAGCGGGATGGCGGTGGCGCCGGGGCCCTTGCCCACGATGACGTCGACCCGGAAGTCCTCCATCGCCATGTAGAGCATCTCCTCGGCGGGACGCGACATGCGGTGGATCTCGTCGAGGAAGAGGACCTCACCCTCCTGGAGGGAGGAGAGGATCGCGGCGAGGTCTCCGGCGTGCTGGATCGCGGGGCCGGAGGTGATCCGGATCGGGGCCTCCATCTCAGCCGCGATGATCATGGAGAGGGTGGTCTTGCCCAGGCCGGGGGCGCCGGAGAGCAGGACGTGGTCGGCGGTGGCACCGCGGGCGCGGGCGGCCTTGAGGACCAGGTCGAGCTGTTCGCGCACCTTCTCCTGGCCGACGAACTCGTGGAGGTCCTTCGGGCGCAGCGCGGCCTCGACCGCGGTGTCCTCGCCGTCCGCCCCGGCGTCGACCAGGCGGTCGTCCAGTCGCTCGTCGTCAAGGTCGCCGGTGTCGGGCCCGGTCTCGTCCCAGTTCATCTCGTCAGTCCCGCCTCGGGTGTTTCGGTGCCGGTCCGTGCGGTGTTCCGGCCGGCGTGCGGGGCGCGTGGCCCCCGGGGTCAGCGTGCGCGGTTGAGGGTCTGCAGGGCGGCACGCAGCAGCTGGGGCACGGGGGCGTGGCCGCCCTCGGCGATCGCGGCCTCGGCCTGCGGTGCCACGGCGGTCACCGCCTCGTCGGCCTCGCGGGTGGCGTAGCCGAGGCCGATCAATGCGGCCTGCAGCTGGTCGCGCCAGGAGCTGCTGACGGGGGCGCCGATGCCCTGCTGCCCGATGTGCGCGCCGACCGGTTCGCCGAGCCGGTCCTTGAGCTCGAGGAGGAGCTTCTGTGCGCCCTTCTTGCCGATCCCGGACACGGCGGTGAGCGCCTTCTCGTCCCCTGTGGCCACGGCGATGCGCAGGGCGTCGGGGCTGTGGGTGGCGAGCATCGCCTGGGCGAGCCGGGGGCCCACGCCGCTGGCGGTCTGGAGCAGCTCGAAGACCTGCCGCTCGTCGTCGTCGGCGAAGCCGTAGAGGGTGAGCGAGTCCTCACGGACGACCAGGGAGGTGGCCAGCCTGGCCTCCTTGCCGATCCGCAGGCCGGCGAGCGTGCCGGGGGTGCACTGGACGGCCATGCCGATGCCGCCGACCTCGATCACGGCCGTGGCCGGGGCGAGGGCGGCCACCGGGCCGGTGACGAAGGCGATCATGCGGTGCGGCCTTTCAGCGTGCGGTGGGCGGCGACGGCCTGCTGCAGTCGGTTCTGCGCGGGCGCGCGCCAGATGTGGCAGATGGCGAGGGCCAGGGCGTCGGCGGCGTCGGCGGGCTTCGGCGGCGCGTCGAGGCGCAGCAGCCGGGTCACCATGGCGCCGACCTGGGCCTTGTCGGCGCGTCCCGATCCGGTGACGGCGGCCTTGACCTCGCTGGGGGTGTGCAGGGCGACGGGAATTCCGCGGCGGGACGCGCAGAGCATGGCAACCGCGCTGGCCTGCGCGGTGCCCATCACCGTGCGGACGTTGTGCTGACTGAACACCCGCTCCACGGCGACGAATTCGGGCCTGTGCTCGTCGAGCCACCGCTCGATGCCCTGCTCGATGGCGACGAGCCGGTGACCGAGATCCACGTCGGGCGGGGTCCGCACGACGCCGACGCCGACCATGGTGAGCGGCCGGCCGGCGACTCCCTCGACGACTCCGACGCCGCACCGGGTCAGCCCCGGGTCCACACCCAACACCCGCATGTACGGGCCCCCTCCGCCGCTCGGTCATCTGTTCCCGCAGGCTATCGGCTGCCGCTGACAATGCGACGGGCCGACGGGGGTGTGTCCCGTCGGCCCGTCGCGGTCGTGCCGCCTCAGGCGTCGACCTTCTCCATGACCTCGTCGGAGACGTCGAAGTTGGCGAAGACGTTCTGCACGTCGTCGCTGTCCTCCAGCGCGTCGATCAGCTTGAAGATCTTGCGCGCGCCCTCCTCCTCGAGCTCGACCTGCATGGTCGGGACGAAGTTGGCCTCGGCCGAGTCGTAGTCGATGCCGGCGTCCTGGAGCGCGGTGCGGACCGCCACCATGTCGGTGGCCTCGCTGAGCACCTCGAAGGTGTCGCCGAGGTCGTTGACCTCCTCGGCACCCGCGTCGAGCACGGCGCCGAGCACGTCGTCCTCGGACAGTTCGCCCTTGGGGACGATCACGACGCCCTTGCGGTTGAACAGGTACGACACCGAGCCCGGGTCGGCCATCGAGCCGCCGTTGCGGGTCATGGCGACCCGGACGTCGGACGCGGCACGGTTGCGGTTGTCGGTGAGGCACTCGATGAGCACCGCGACGCCGTTCGGGCCGTAGCCCTCGTACATGATCGTCTCGTAGTCGGCGCCACCGGCCTCGAGACCGGCACCGCGCTTGACCGCCGAGTCGATGTTCTTGTTCGGTACCGAGCTCTTCTTGGCCTTCTGGATGGCGTCGAAGAGGGTCGGGTTACCCGACACGTCGGCGCCGCCCGTGCGGGCCGCCACCTCGATGTTCTTGATCATCTTCGCGAAGAGCTTGCCGCGCTTGGCGTCGATCACGGCCTTCTTGTGCTTCGTCGTAGCCCATTTAGAGTGGCCGGACATCTGCCTTCTCCTTCGCGTCACCAAAATCGATCCGAACCCGAGAGATCCTACCGGGATCGGATCAGCCCACGGCGCGCACCATGTCGGTGAAGAGCGCGTGCACACGGTGGTCGCCCGTCAGCTCCGGGTGGAACGACGTGGCCATGGCGTTTCCCTGGCGTACGGCCACGATGTGCCCGCCGTGCACCGCGAGGACCTCCGCGCGGGCGCCGACCGACTCGACCCAGGGCGCCCTGATGAAGACGCCGTCCACGGGTCCGCCGGGCACGCCGTCGAACTCGACGGCGGCCTCGAAGGACTCGTTCTGCCGCCCGAAAGCGTTACGGCGCACGATCATGTCGATGCCTCCGACCGTCTCCTGGCCGGAGCGCGGATCGAGGATCTTGTCGGCGAGCAGGATCATGCCGGCGCAGGTGCCGTAGACCGGCATCCCGGCGGCGACCCGCTCGCGCAGCGGTTCCAGCATGCCGAAGAGGACCGCCAGCTTCGACATGGTGGTGGACTCGCCACCGGGCAGGACGAGCCCGTCGACCCCGGCGAGCTCCTCGGGCCGCCGGACCGGCCTGGCCACGGCGTCCGCCGAGGCCAGGGCGATCAGGTGTTCCCGTACGTCGCCCTGGAGGGCCAGGACTCCGATGACAGGGGTGTCGGTCATCAGTGGTTACCAGCCGCGGTTGGCGTAGCGCTCGCCCTCGGGGAGCGTGTCGCAGTTGATTCCGACCATGGCCTCACCGAGGTTGCGGGAGGCGTCCGCGATGATCTTCGGGTCGTCGTAGAAGGTGGTGGCCTTCACGATGGCGGCGGCACGCTTGGCCGGGTCACCGGACTTGAAGATGCCGGAGCCGACGAAGACGCCCTCGGCGCCGAGCTGTCGCATCAGTGCCGCGTCCGCGGGGGTGGCCACGCCGCCGGCGGAGAAGAGGACGACAGGCAGCCGGCCGAGCTCGGAGACCTCCTTGACCAGCTCGTACGGGGCGCGGAGCTCCTTGGCGGCGGCGTACAGCTCGTTGTTGTCGTAGCCGCGCAGCCGGGCGATCTCGTTCTTGATCTGGCGCAGGTGCCGGACGGCCTCGACGACGTTGCCGGTGCCCGCTTCGCCCTTCGAGCGGATCATCGCGGCGCCCTCGGCGATGCGGCGCAGGGCCTCACCCAGATTGGTGGCGCCGCAGACGAAGGGGGTGGTGAAGGCGAACTTGTCGCTGTGGTTGACCTCGTCGGCCGGGGTGAGGACCTCGGACTCGTCGATGTAGTCCACGCCGAGGGACTGGAGCACCTGGGCCTCGACGAAGTGGCCGATGCGGGACTTGGCCATGACGGGGATGGAGACGGCCTCGATGATCTCCTCGATCATGTTGGGGTCCGACATCCGGGCCACGCCGCCGTCCTTGCGGATGTCGGCCGGCACCCGCTCCAGGGCCATGACGGCCACGGCGCCCGCGTCCTCGGCGATCTTCGCCTGCTCGGCATTGACGACGTCCATGATCACGCCGCCCTTGAGCTGCTCGGCCATCCCGCGCTTGACGCGGGCGGTGCCGGTGGCCGGGGTCTCGGTGGACTGCTGGGTGCTGGGGAGCGTGGACACGGATCGACCTCACTGGGGTGGAAAGACGCTGGATGCTGCAGCCCCGAGCAAACGCCCCGGAAGCAGTCCACAGCAAGGGCCAATGAACACCCTGTGGATCGTTTCCGTACGCCCCCGGGGTGCCGCGCCCGTGAGTCCTCAGCTGCCGGGGCGGTCCGCCAGGGCGACCGGCGGCGCGTCGTCCATCTCGAACGCGAGCGGGAACGGGGCGTGGCCCGCGAGCCGGAACAGCCGGACCGTCCGGTGCCTGCGCAGCGCGCGGGCGGCGCGGACCGCGTCGTTGTGGAAACGGCGCGCCATCGGGACCCGGCGCACGGCGGCGGCCAGTTCCTTGGCCGCCTCCTCGCCGCCCGGGAACTCCTTCACCGCCTCGACCTGCGCCGCCTCGCCGAACACGGCCCGCAGCGCGGTGCTGAGCTCGCTCTCGGCGACCTCGCGCTGCTCCTCCTCGGCCTGCCGCGCCGCGTGCGCCGCCTCGTACAGCACGATCGACGCGGCAGGGTCCAGGAGGCCGGACGTGGCCAGTTCCTGGGTGACCGAGGCGCGGCGCAGCAGCTGTGCGTCCAGCGCCGCGCGGGCAGCGTCGATACGGGCGTGGAGCCGGTCGAGCCGGCCCGCGGTCCAGCTGAGGTACAGGCCGATCGCGAACAGCGCGACGACGGTCCAGATGAGGATTTCGATCACGGGCGGAAGGCTACCGTCGGCGGGAGGGGGTGGATCCCGGCGGTGTCGGCCTCACGGCTCCCACTGCGCGGTTCAGTCCCTGGCGAGGCCGAAGCGCGCGCGGAGCCCGGTGCGCTCGTCGGTGTCGACGGCCGCCGCCCCGTCCGTCACCGTCTCGTACACCGACAGGACGTCCGCGCCGACGGTCGTCCAGTCGAAGCGGCGCACATGCGCGCTGCCCCGCTGCCGCAGCCCCGCACGCCGCTCCGGGTCGCCCAGCAGCAGGATCGCGGCCGAGGCCAGCGCGTCGGCGTCCTCGTTGGCGAACAGGTCGCCGGCCGACCCCTGGTCGAGCACCTGCGCGAAGGCGTCCAGGTCGCTGGCGAGTACGGGCGCTCCCGCCGACAGGGCCTCCACGAGGATGATGCCGAAGCTCTCGCCGCCCGTGTTCGGCGCGACGTAGACATCGACGCTGCGCAGCAGCCGTGCCTTGTCCTCGTCGCTGACCATGCCGAGGAACTCGACGCGCGAGCGCATCTCCTGCGGCAGCGAGGCGACGGCCTCCTCCTCGTCGCCGCGACCCGCGACCAGCAGTCGGGTCTCCGGGCGGGCGGCGAGGATCGCGGGGAGCGCCTTCATCAGGACGGGCAGCCCCTTGCGCGGCTCGTCGATGCGCCCCATGAAGCCGATTGTGCCGCCCTGCCACTCGGCCTTCGGCTCGGCCCGGGCGAAGAAGTCCACGTCCACGCCGTTGGGGATGACCACGGCGTCCCCTCCGAGGTGCTCGACCAAGGTCCGCCGCGCGTACTCGCTGACCGCGATCCGCGCGCTGATCTTCTCCAGCGCCGGCTGGAGGATCGGGTAGGCCGCGATCATGGCTCTGGAGCGGGGGTTGGACGTGTGGAAGGTGGCCACGATCGGGCCCTGCGCGGCCCAGCAGGTGAGCAGGCCCAGCGAGGGCGCGGTGGGCTCGTGGATGTGGATGACGTCGAACGTGCCGTCGTTCAGCCAGCGCCGGACGCGCGCGGCGGACAGGAATCCGAAGTTCAGCCGGGCGACCGAGCCGTTGTACGGGACGGGCACCGCCCGGCCCGCGGACACGACGTACGGCGGGAGCGGTGTCTCGTCGTCGGCGGGTGCGAGCACCGAGACGTCGTGGCCGAGGCGGATCAGGTGTTCGGCCAGGTCGCGGATGTGGAACTGCACCCCGCCCGGGACGTCCCAGGAGTACGGGCAGACGATGCCGATCTTCACGGAGCTTCCCCCTGGGGGTCCAGATCGGAGATCCAGAGCCGCTGGAGCATGTGCCAGTCCTCCGGATGCTCGGCGATCCCGGTGGCGAAGGCATCGGCCAGCGCCTGTGTCATGGAGGACGTCTTCTCGGCGCGCGTACCTGCCTCCGGTACGGCGACGGGCGGATGGACCCGCGCCCCCATCACGGGCGTGCCGTCGTACCAGAGGGTGACGGGCAGCAGCAGCGCACCGGTCTGCTGGGCCAGCAGGGCCGGGCCGGCGGGCATCCGCGCGGTGTCCCCGAAGAAGTCGACCTCGACGCCGGAGGCCGACAGGTCGCGGTCGGCGACCAGGCAGACGAGGCCGCCCGCGCGCAGCCGCCGGGCCAGCGTCCCGAACGCGGCCCCGCCGCTGTGCGGGAGGACCTCCATGCCGAGACCCTGGCGGTAGGCCACGAACCGGTCGTACAGGGTTTCGGGCTTGAGCCGCTCGGCGACCGTCGTGAAAGGGACCTTCAGATCCGTGGTGACCCAGGCGCCCGCCAGGTCCCAGTTGCCCAGGTGGGGCAACGCGAGTACGACTCCCTGGCCCGCGTCCAGCCCCTCGGTGAGCCGGTGCGCGTCGCGGACGTCGATGGACGCCTTGATCCGTTCCGGGCTCCAGGTCGGCAGGCGGAAGGACTCCATCCAGTAGCGCATGTACGAGCGCATGCCGGCCTCCGACAGCTCGGCGAGCCGGGCGGCGTCCGCGTCGGGCACCACCCGGGCGAGGTTCGACTCCAGCCGCAGCACGGACTTCCCGCGCCGCTTCCACACCTGGTCGGCCAGGGTGCGGAAGAGCGCCGCCGCGGCCGGCTCGGGCAGCTTCTTGACCGCTCCCCAGCCAAGGCCGTAGAGCCCGTCCGTCAGTCGGTCCCTCAGGTCGGACCGGGTGCCGCTCACTGCGCGGACCCGCTCCCGCCCGGGGCGGCGTCCGCGGCGGCGTCGGCCTCGGCCGACTCCCTGCGCACGGTGACCACCCGCTGGATCAGCGTCACCAGACTTCCGGCGGCGACGACCCACAGCGCGATCGGCAGGAGGATCTGGATGCCGGGTACACCGAAACCGTGCAGCCCCGCGAGACCGGCCGCGACCAGCGAGATCACGAGCCGCTCGGCGCGCTCCACCAGTCCGTTCACGGCGACCGGCAGGCCGATCGACTCGCCCCTGGCCTTCGTGTACGAGACCACCTGACCGCTGGCCAGGCAGAAGATCGCGACCGCGCACAGCATGTTGTCGTCACCGCTGCCCGCGTACCAGAGCGCGAATCCGGCGAAGATCGCCCCGTCCGCGACCCTGTCGAGCGTCGAGTCCAGGAAGGCGCCCCACCGGCTGGAGATGCCCGCCTGGCGGGCCATGTTGCCGTCGACGAGGTCCGAGAAGACGAAGACCGTGATCACGATCGTGCCCCAGAAGAACTCCCCCATCGGGAAGAAGACCAGCGCACCTGCCATCACTCCGGCCGTACCGACGAGAGTGACCGCGTCGGGGCTGACCCCGAGACGGAGCAGCAGAGCGGCGAACGGTGTGAGGACACGCGTAAAAAATGCACGCGCGTACTTGTTCAGCATGGCCTTCCCGAGGTTCGGTGGGCGCCGTGCGGCCACTTCGGCCACCGGCTGGCCCATCGTAGTCACGAGCCGTGCCGGGCAACGGCGGGGCACCCCGTCCCGCGGGGTCTCCGGGAAGTCACGCTTCGCCGTGTGCGACGGATGGACGGCGTGCGGTACGGGTGAAAAGCTCGAATGACCGCGGGCGTCGCAGAAGCCGCCGCGGCGGCTCCCGTCCTGCCCGTGCATCCACTTCCCCAGATCCTGCGGCACCGCGCCGCCGACCGGGAGGCACGCATCATGGGCGACAGGACACATGCGCACACCGGGGCCGCCGGCAGGGCGGCGACGGCCGGCCGGCCCGCTTCCGTACGGAACGTGGTGCTGGTCGGCCACAGCGGCTCGGGCAAGACCACGCTGGCCGAGGCACTCGCGCTGACCGCCGGGGCCCTGAACCGGGCCGGCCGGGTCGAGGACGGCACCACCGTCTCCGACCACGACGAGATCGAACAGCGCCGACATCGTTCCGTACAGCTCTCGCTGGTCCCCGTCGAATGGGAGGGCTACAGGATCAATCTGCTGGACACCCCCGGCTACGCGGACTTCGTCGGGGAACTCAGGGCCGGTCTGCGCGCGGCGGACGCGGCCCTCTTCGTCGTCTCCGCCGCTCAGGAGGCCGACGCCGTGGCGGGCACCACCCGCGCCGTGTGGGAGGAGTGCGCGGCCGTCGGAATGCCCCGTGCCATCGTCGTCACACATCTGGACACCGCGCGTACGTCCTTCGACGAGATGACCCGGATCTGCGGCCGGATCTTCGGGCACGACGACCCCGACGCCGTGCTCCCCCTCTATCTGCCGGTGCAGGGGCCCGAGGGCCCGGACGGACATGCCCCGCTCACCGGGCTCACCGGACTCCTCACCCAGCGGGTGTTCGACTACTCGTCGGGTACCCGGCAGGAGGCACCGCCCGCCGGCGACCGGCGGGGCCCGCTCCAGGAGGCCCGTAACCGGCTCATCGAGGGGATCATCGCCGAGAGCGAGGACGAGACCCTGATGGACCGCTACCTCGGAGGCGGCGAGATCGGCGTCACGGCACTCGTCGAGGACCTGGAACGGGCCGTCGCACGTGGTTCCTTCCACCCGGTGCTCACCGCCGCGCCCGCCGCCGACGGGGCACGCCAGGGCATCGGAACCGTGGAACTCCTCGACCTGGTCACCCGGGGTTTCCCCTCCCCCGGGGAACGCACGCTGCCCGCCGTCACCACCCCGGACGGCGCCCCGCGCCCCGCACCGGTCTGCGATCCGGCGGCGCCCCTCGTCGCCGAGGTCGTGAAGACCTCGTCCGACCCGTACGTCGGGCGGGTCTCGCTCGTCCGTGTCTTCGCCGGCACCCTGCGCCCCGACGACACCGTGCACGTGTGCGGCCGCGGGCTGACCGTACCCGGCGGCGGAACAGGCGTCTGCCACGGGAGCGATGCCCGCGTGGGCGCCCTCTCCGCCCCCTTCGGCGGACAGCAGCACCCCGTGGACAGCTGTGCCGCGGGAGACCTGGCCTGCGTCTCCAAGCTCGGCGGGGCGGAGACCGGGGACACCCTCTCGGGTGGGGGCGAGCCGCTGATGATGGAGCCCTGGGCCATGCCCGACCCGCTGCTCCCGCTGGCGGTCCGCGCCCACGGCAAGGCGGACGAGGACAAGCTCTCACAGGGTCTGGCACGTCTGGTCGCCGAGGACCCCACGATGCGTCTGGAGCAGAACCAGGACACCCGCCAGGTCGTGCTGTGGTGCATGGGCGAGGCGCACACGGACGTCGCGCTGGAGCGTCTGCGCAGCCGCTACGGCGTGCAGGTCGACGCCGAACCCCACCGCGTACCGCTGCGCGAGACGTTCGCCTCGCGGGCCGTCGGACGGGGCCGCCACGTCAAGCAGTCGGGCGGCCACGGGCAGTACGCGATCTGTGAGATCGAGGTGGAACCGCTGCCGACCGGTGCGGGACTGGAGTTCGTCGACGAGGTGGCCGGCGGCTCGGTGCCGCGGCAGTTCATCGCGTCGGTGGAGAAGGGCGTACGCGCCCAGGCTGCCCGCGGTGTCGCGGCCGGGCACCCCCTCGTCGACGTGCGCGTCACCCTGGTCGACGGGAAGTCGCACTCGGTCGACTCCTCCGACGCCGCCTTTCAGACCGCGGGCGCGCTGGCGCTGCGCGAGGCGGCGGCCGGCACCCGCGTCCAGCTCCTCGAACCCGTCGCGGAGGTCGGCGTGCTGGTACCCGACGACTTCGTGGGGGCGGTGATGAGCGACCTCGCGGGGCGGCGCGGCCGCGTCGTCGGCACCGAACAGACGGCGGACGAGCGCACACTCGTGCGCGCCGAGGTGCCGGAGATCGAGATCGGCAGGTACACCGTCGATCTGCGCTCCCTGACGCACGGCACCGGGCGGTTCGACCGGGCGTACGCCCGGCACGAGCCGATGCCCGGGCAACTCGCCGAACGCATCCGCGAAGGGACGGAAAACAGAACAAATGTCGGCTAGCTGACCGGATATGACGCCTCTTGCCCGCTTCGGGCCTCATGGGCGGGCGGCCGGGCGGTCCGGACGATACGCTGTTGGGCCCAGCTCAGAAGGTGTGCGACGTACGGTAGTTGGGAACAGCCGCAGGAGCAGACCGTGCGGGCGAGTGGGGGCGACAGTGGCCAACAGCGGATTCGATTTCTCTCCCGGAGCGCAGATCCCGCTCCAGGGTTCGGGAGGACAGGCGGTGGCGACCAACGCCCTCGCCTCCGCCGCGTACCGCGACAGCGATGTGACGGACATCCTCAAAGCCAACTCCGAGTGGCACAAGTCCGAGGTGAAACCGGGCGATTCCAAGCTGTTCAAGTCCGACTACTTCAAGCCGAATCTGGGCGAGGCGTTCTCCCGCGCGGTGCAGGAACGCATGCTGGGCGGCGACCGGAAGGCGCTCATCCAGTCCTTCGGCACCGACCCGCAGACCGTCGTCGAGCACTGCCTGTCCGCGACCAACCTGCGCAAGGCGCGTGACACGAAGCTCACCCTGGTCACCGCCGTCTTCGGTTTCGCCTTCCTGCCCGGACTGGTCCTGTGGATCCTCGCCTTCCGGCTGCGCGACTTCCTCAACAAGTCCAAGGACAAGTTCTTCCAGGCGCTGGGCGGTGTCCTGCTCGTCGCGCTCGGCGGCGCCGCCGCGTTCTTCCTGATCACCATGCCGCTCACCGGCTTCCTGGCCCTCTACCTGCGCGCCGCCGCCATCGCCCCGCTGATCGGCTGGCTGCTCGCCAAACGGATCGCGGAATCCTCGGTCAAGGACCTGCGCGCCCGCTGGGACGGGCTCCTCTCCGGCACGGGGGTCAGCGCGAAGATCCCCGAGGCCGTGCCCAAGAATCCCAACGAGACCGCCCGAGAGGCCCTGCGCCAGGGCTTGGAGAAGCTCTCCGCGGAGCAGCAGTCCAACGCCGTCTTCTACGCGGGCCCCAAGGGCATCCTGGGTATGGGCACCCGCTGGGGCAGCTGGCAGCTCGCCGAGGAGCTCACGCCGGAGGACCCCGCGAAGGAGATCCACCAGTTCCGCAGCTGGGACGTCGTTCGGGCCATCCACGACCAGCTGAAGATGCTGGAACGCGGCCCCCTGAACACCGGCGGCTTCCCCACCCCGTCCGTCAAGCACTGGATCGTCGCCCCCGTCGGCGAGGGCGCGGACTCCGTCTCCCGCCCCGAGGGCGAGGACGTCGCCACCTTCCAGATCAAGCCCCACGAGATACAGCGCATCTGCAACCACCAGCAGTTCGGCAGCGGCAACCGCCACTACCTGGGCGTGCAGTTCACCCTCTGGGACGGCCAGCTGGTGATCACGATGCTGATCACCGTCACCGTGCTCCACGAGACCCTGCGGATCGAGGTCACCGGCCACGCCCTGGGCCCCGTGCACTCCCTCTTCCTCACGAAGCCGGAGGCGCCGACCAAGACGGTGAAGAAGGCCGTCCGCTTCTGGGAGACCCGCAAGATCACGCTCCCCGTCGTCAAGGCGAGCGAGGTCGTCAGGCTCTCCCTGCGTGCCCCCTTCACCTGGTATCCGCCGCTGCTCGACTACCTGGGCGGCAAGATCGTCCTGCCCGAGCCCTTCGGCCTGCGCCATGCCTGGGCGGCCAAGCCGTGGGGCCACCGCTTCATGGCGGACGACGCCATGCGGACGGCCACCCCGGTCCTGCGCGTCGTCCACTCCGCCACGATGCGGGTCCTGAAGGAGCACGGCGCCGACATCGAGCGCTTCGACAACCGCTCGATGATCCTCAGCGGCCTGGTCCAGGACCCCGCCCCGAGGAAGGCCGACGTCTACGACGCCTGAGCCCGCCGGCCCGCTCCGCGGCGGGGCCGCGGCCTCGCAGCCCGGTGCACCGGGTCCGAGGACACCGACTGGCCTCGGATACTCGCCCTGCACGAGATCCTGGAACACGTCGGGCCGAACCCGATGGTCTCCCTGAACCGCGCGGTCGCCGTCGCCATGGTCCACGGACCTGAACCAGCCCTGCTGTCTCAGTCCCCGAGGAACCACAGGTAGAGGTGCCGTCCGTCGAGAACCGTCCGGCCCAGGTCCAGAAGCTCACGCGCGAACTCATCCGTGACCACGCCGGGAGGCAGGCGCGGCACTTCCGCCAGCAGGGTTGCGCGCGGCAGGTGCCGCGCAGCGGTGTGGGCGGCCGACGCCCCGGGCCCACAGCTGTGATCTCCGTCGGACGACTCGGCCGGTCCCGAGCCGGCGTGCCCCGGGGCGGCGTCGAGCGCCGCACCGGGGACGGTGAAGGGCTCAGACCGACGGCAGCACGGCCGGCCACACCCCGGCCAGCATCGTCCGGGTGTCCCCCAGCAACTGCGGGAGCACCTTCGTGTGTCCGACGACCGGCATGAAGTTGGTGTCACCGCCCCAGCGCGGCACCACGTGCTGGTGGAGGTGGGCGGCGATGCCGGCACCGGCCTCCGCGCCCTGGTTCATCCCTATGTTGAAGCCGTGCGCCCCGGAGGCTGCCCGCAGCGCGACCATGGCCCGCTTGGTGAAGTCGGCCAGCTCCGCGGTCTCCGGGCCGTCGAGCTCCGTGTAGTCGGCGACGTGCCGGTAGGGCACCACCATCAGGTGCCCGCCGTTGTACGGGTACAGATTGAGCACCGCGTAGACCTTCTCGCCTCGCGCGATGATCAGGCCGTCCTCGTCCGACTTCGACGGGATCTCGCAGAACGGACAGCCGTCCCCGGCTCCCGGGCCGCTCGGCTTGCTCTCACCCTGGATGTAGGCCATCCGATGGGGCGTCCACAGGCGCTGGAACGCGTCGGGCGTCCCCACCCCGATCTGCTGCTCCGGCTCACTCGTCATGCCCGTCAGCATATTGCGTCACTCCCGCCGCGCGTGTCGCCGGGGCCGACCCCGCAGGTCCAGGGCGATGCTGACGCCATGAGTGACCGCACCACGGCCCCCGACCCCGACCGGCTGCAGGACTGGGAGCAGCGCACCGAGGTACCGCTCTTCGTCGCGTCCGTGGTCTTCCTCACCGGATACGCGGTCCGCGTCCTGGCCCCCCTCGGCGCCCAGCCCTGGCGCGACATCGCCCTCGCCCTCGTCGCCGCCACCTGGTTGCTCTTCGCCGTGGACTACGGTGTACGGCTCCGGCTCAGCGGCCAGGGCCGGCGCTTCCCGCGCACCCACCGGCTGGACACGGTCGTCCTCCTGCTGCCGCTGCTGCGCCCGCTGCGCGTGGTCCAGATCTACCAGGTGGTCCAGAAGCGCAGGGAGCAGCCACGGCTGAGCCTCTACGCACGGGTCATGACGTACGCGGGCCTCACGACCCTGCTCCTCGGCTTCTCCGCCTCGCTCGCGGTCTACCACCAGGAGCGGGGGGCGCCCGACTCCACGATCCGTACGTTCGGGGACGCGGTGTGGTGGGCGTGCGCGACGCTCACGACGGTGGGCTACGGGGATGCCGTACCGGTCACCCTCGGCGGGCGGATCGTCGCGACGGGGCTGATGGCCTGCGGGCTGGCGCTGCTGGGGGCCGTGACGGGGTCCTTCTCGTCGTGGCTGCTCCAGGTGTTCACCCGCGAGGACGAGAAGGGGCCCCGGGAGGGCGCGTAGCTCTCCGGGGGCCCCTTTCGCGGACGGCAGGGATCACACCTGCGCGCGGCGCTCCACCACGTCGGCGAGCTTGGCGATCGCCTCGTCACGGGCGATGCCGTTCTCCTGCGAGCCGTCGCGGTGGCGGAAGGAGACCGTGCCCGCGTTCATGTCGTCGTCACCGACGATGATCATGAATGGGACCTTGGCCTTCTGGTGGTTCCTGATCTTCTTCTGCATCCGGTCCGAGGAGGCGTCCACCTCGACCCGGAGCCCCTTCTTCCGGGCCTCCGCGGCGAACTCCTGGAGGTACGGGATGTGGGTGTCGCCGATCGGGATGCCGACCGCCTGGACCGGGGCCAGCCAGACCGGGAACGCGCCCGCGTAGTGCTCCAGGAGCACCGCGAAGAAGCGCTCGATGGAACCGAACAGTGCGCGGTGGATCATGACCGGGCGCTGCTTGGTGCCGTCCGGGCCGGTGTACTCCAGGTCGAAGCGCTCCGGAAGGTTGAAGTCGAGCTGGACGGTCGACATCTGCCAGGTGCGGCCGATGGCGTCCTTGCACTGGACGGAGATCTTCGGACCGTAGAACGCGGCGCCGCCCGGGTCGGGAACCAGCGGAAGCCCCTGCTTCTCAGCGACCTGACGCAGCGTCTCGGTCGCCTCGTCCCAGGTCTCGTCGGAACCGACGTACTTCTCCGGATCCTTGGTGGAGAGCTCCAGGTAGAAGTCGGTCAGGCCGTAGTCGCGCAGGAGGTTCAGGACGAACGTCAGCGTCCGGTCCAGCTCCTCCGCCATCTGCTCCCGGGTGCAGTAGATGTGCGCGTCGTCCTGGGTGAAGCCGCGCGAGCGGGTGAGGCCGTGGACCACGCCCGACTTCTCGTAGCGGTACACCGTGCCGAACTCGAACAGCCGCAGCGGCAGTTCACGGTACGAACGTCCGCGCGCGTCGAAGATGAGGTTGTGCATCGGGCAGTTCATCGGCTTGAGGTAGTAGTCCACCCCGTCGTCGAGCTGCATGGGCGGGTACATGCCGTCGGCGTACCAGTCCAGGTGGCCGGACTTCTCGAAGAGCTTGCCCTTGGTGGCGTGGGGGCTGTAGACGAACTCGTAGCCCTCCTCCTCGTGGCGGCGCCGCGAGTAGTCCTCCATGGCCCGGCGGATGACGCCGCCCTTGGGGTGGAAGACCGCGAGACCGGGTCCGATCTCGTCGGGGAAGGAGAAGAGGTCGAGCTCGTTGCCGAGGCGGCGGTGGTCGCGCTTGGCGGCCTCCTCCAGGAACTCCAGGTGCGCCTTGAGCTCGTCCTTGGTGGGCCACGCGGTGCCGTAGATGCGCTGGAGCATCGGGTTCTTCTCGCTGCCCCGCCAGTACGCCGCCGCGTTCCGCATCAGCTTGAACGCGGGGATGAAGCGGGTGGTGGGCAGGTGCGGGCCCCGGCAGAGGTCCTTCCAGCAGAGGTCCCCGGTCTTCGGGTCGAGGTTGTCGTAGATGGTCAGCTCGCCGCCGCCCACCTCGACGTCCGCGCCGTCGTCCGTGGACGCGGAACCCTTGATGCCGATGAGCTCCAGCTTGTACGGCTCGCCGGCGAGCTCCTCGCGGGCGGCCTCGTCGGAGACCACCCGGCGGGAGAACTTCTGTCCCCGCTTCTGGATCTCCTGCATCTTCTTCTCGATGGCCTTGAGGTCCTCGGGCGTGAACGGCTTCTCGACGTCGAAGTCGTAGTAGAAGCCGTCCTTGACCGGCGGGCCGATGCCCAGTTTGGCCTCGGGGTGGAGCTCCTGCACAGCCTGGGCCATGACGTGCGCGGTGGAGTGCCGCAGGATGTTCAGGCCGTCCTCGGAGGAGATCTCGACGGGCTCGACGACCTCGCCGTCCCTGAGCTCGTACGCGAGGTCCCGCAGCTCGCCCTCGACCCGTGCGGCGACGACGGTGCGCTGCCCGGGGAAGAGCTCGGCGGCCGTCGTGCCCGTCGTCACCACGTGCTCTTCCCGCTCGGAATCGCGTTGGATGATCACACGGACGTCTGACACCGGTCTCTCCTGACTGAGGGGGTGCGTCGCATTCCTCCTGCGCGCGCAAGAGGAATCGTACCGAGCCCGGGGCCCTCGACGCGAAAGGGATACCCGCGCTACCCCTCCTCCCCCGTGCAGGCCTCCTCGAAGAAGTCCACGTTCTCGTGGAGCGACTTCATCAGCCGGTCCCGCTCGGCCTCGTCGACCTGGACCGGTGCGACCTGCGAGGCGCCGCTGAGCCGCCGGAATCCGGCCCGGCCCTCCAGCCGGCCCTCGACCCGCAGCGGAAGCCCGACCAGATGGGCGTGCCCGGCGATCCGGTAGGCCTCCTCGTCGAGCTCGATCCGCACGTGCGCGACCTCCGCTCCGGCCAGCACCCGCAGCCGGACGACGCCGGGACCGCGCGGTCCGGAGCGGCGCAGCCGCACGACGGCTCCGGTGATCCTGACGGCGACGGAGGGCTCGTCCTGCAGGTAGCGGACTCCCGCCAGCCGGAGTGCGGGTAGGTCGCCGGGCGAGAACTCCACGGGCTCGGGGCTCGCGGGGCAGCCTGCGGGTGTTCCGGCCGCGGGTGCCCAGGCCAGGGTGATCCTGGTGCCTTCCGAGCCCCGGACGAGGGCGACGACCGCCTCGGTCAGTTCCCGGCTGACCCCTGCGGCGACAGCGGCGTCGAACGCCTCCATGCCCCCGGTGGCGCGCTGGTAGTCGACGGCTTCCCGGGCCGCGTGCAGCGCCGAGTAGAGCTGTACGGCGACGGCTCGTCCCGTGGCGACCGGGACGAACGCGGTGAGCCCGCGGCCGTCGGCCGCGGGCCCGACGAGGGTGCCGTCCAGGGCGCTCCGGGCCTTCCTCCGGTGCCGGGCGCCGTGGTAGCCGGCCCGGCCGCGTGCGGCGAGGGATCCGGCGAGGAGGATCTGCCGGGCGGCCGTACGCAGCTGGTCCGCGCCGGTCCAGTCGGCGGCTCCCGGGGTGCTCTCGGGGACGTCACGCCACCAGCGGATCTCGTCGCTGGGCACGGTGAGGGCGACGAGGATGTCCCGGGCCGACGGAACGGCGCTGCGGGCGAGTGCGGCCAGGGCTTCGGCGACCAGGTCCTCGCTGTCGGGGAAGCCGGCGGTGTCCGGCACGAGCAGGCTGGTGCCGGACGTGAGGGGGCCGGGCGGGACCCAGCGGTTGTAGTGCCCCCGCGCGCCTCCGCGCCGGTGCCAGCCGTGCCGGCGCAGCAGCGCGCCGAGAACGGCCGGGTCGAGGCCTGCGGCGTCGGGCACCGGCCCGGGGTCCGCGGCGTCGGCGTACGGGTGGGCCCGGCCGTCCGCCGGGACCGCCCCTCCGGTGGGCTCGTCCATAGACCGGTGCATCAGGGTCTCCCTCCCGCCCCGACTCGGGCCATGATGTCGCAGAGTGCGCGGTCGTCGAAGATCCGCGAGGTCGGGATCCGCACGGTGGTCCGGTGCCTGCCGGTCACCGGGTGGCCGGCCAGATTCGTCCAGTAGCAGCAGTGGCGCAGGTCCAGCCCGTCGTGTCCGGCCCGCAGCCAGTCGTCCTGGCTGCGGGGCACGAGCATCACGACCAGGATCTTGTGCACCGACACGGGAGTTCTCGCGAGCTTCACCAGATGGGCGTTGTCGAGGGTGAAGGAGAAGGAGGCTCCGGGTGGGTGCGGGGGGATCTGGTAAGTGCATTTGAGCTGCACCTTGACGGTCACCTCGTCGTCGACGGTGTGGTCGGGGGCTCCGTGGCTGACGTGCCAGTCGATGCCGTTGTCGGGAAAGGGCTGCGAGAGTGAGCAGCCCGCTGCGGCTGCCACCGCGTGGAGGTATCCCACCTGGAGGGTCTCCATGCAGGCGGTGGTGGCGAGTGTGCCGCGCAGTGGTGTGTTCCGCTGCTGCGGCGGCTTTCCCCCGTGGTCCTCGGTGCGGGCGGGACTCCCTGGGGTCGGCTGCGCGAGCGCCATGGCTCCGTGCCTTCCGGGCTGTGCCGACCGGTTGCCCGGTCTCCGCTGGCGGGCTGGTCAACTTCCGTGCCCGTCACCAGTGTTGTCACCGCAGGAGCCGGGCCGTAAACGGCGTATCCGGCATAGGGTGCGGGTATCACCGAACCGGGCAGAGGAATCTGGCCATCTGCCGCGCAGGCGCGAGGAGTTCGGGGATGACGCATTGGTTCGAAGGGCCGTTGGCTGCTTTTGACACCGAGACGACAGGCGTGGACGTCGAGGAGGACCGGATCGTTTCGGCCGCTCTCGTCGTCCAGGACGCGGCGGGCGGACGGCTCCGCGTAACCCGCTGGCTGGTCAATCCGGGGATCCCGGTGCCTCCCGGCGCCACCGAGATCCACGGGCTGACCGACGACCATGTACAGCGCAACGGCCGGTGGCCCGCTCCGGTCGTCGAGGAGATAGCCCGGGCGCTGGCGGAGCAGTGCGCGACGGCACGGCCCCTGGTCGTGATGAACGCCCCGTTCGATCTGACGCTCCTGGACCGGGAGCTCAGACGCCATCGGGCGTCGTCCCTGGCCGGCTACCTGGGCGGCAAGCCGCTGTGCGTGCTGGATCCGCGGGTGCTGGACAAGCACCTCGACCGCTACCGCAAGGGCCGTCGCACCCTGACCGACCTGTGCGGGCTGTACGGGGTGACGCTGGACGGCGCCCACGACGCCGCGGCGGACGCGGCGGCGTCGCTGGAGCTGGTCCGGGCGGTGGGCCGGCGGTTCTCCGCCCGCCTGGAGCGGCTGTCACCGGCGGAGGTGCACTCGCTGCAGGCGGTCTGGCACGCGGCCCAGGCGCGCGGGCTGCAGGCGTGGTTCGAGAAGAACGGTGCGCCGGAGGCGGTCGATCCGGCGTGGCCGCTGCGTCCGGAACTGCCGGCGGCGGCCTGAGCGGCGGCCGGGTACGCGAAAGCCGGTCCGTCGACGACTCCGACGGACCGGCTTTTCCCGGGTGGGCGATACTGGGTTCGAACCAGTGACCTCTTCGGTGTGAACGAAGCGCTCTCCCACTGAGCTAATCGCCCGGGAACGGGTTGAACCATACAGGGCTCGACGGCCCCGGTTCAAACCGTTTGGAGCCATGCCCTCAGCCCGCGTCGCCCGGCGCGCATCATCAGTGCGTGGTTGGCACGGAAGACGAGACGCCCGGGGACGGCGAGCCGGCGCAGCACCGCCCTGCGTACGTCGGATTCCTGCTCGTAGACGATGCGGCTGCCGCCGTGGTGCGGGGCGACGGTCCAGCGGGCCCATCCTTCCAGGTCGCCGCTCATCACCGCCTCGAGTGTCCGCGCGACGGGGTCGCTGCGGCGCTGCCGCAGTGTCATGACGAGGTCGTACGGGAGGACCGAGCGGATGCGCGCCGTGGCGGCGGTGTCGTCGACGCGGTCGACCACGCGCACCTGGGGCCACCAGCGCGGGTAGTCCTCGGCGCGCTCGAGAGCGGCGTACACGGTGTCGGGCGGCGCGGGCAGGTCCCACACGTTCCTGAAGCGGTAGTGGTTCCAGTCCATGGATCCAGTCTGCGCGCAGGGGACCTACTCAGCCACGGAACTGAGTATCCGGACGCATGCACGAGAGGTGTGGCCACCGCCACACTCCCGTACATGAGACATGTGCCGCCGCCCGCCGAGGAGTTGGCCCTCCTCGACCACGAACTGGCCCGGCTGGACGCCCGCCGGGCGCAGCTGCTGACCCGTCGCGCCTGGCTGCTGAACGTGCTGCGCACGCCGGCCGCGCCGTCGCGGCCCCCGGCGCCTGCCGCTCCGTCCGCAGCCCGGCCGTACGCACACGCAGGCCCGCCCGCCGCCCGGCCGTTCACCCCGGCCTCCGCCCCCGCGCTCGGCACGCAGAACGTGCTGCTCGTCCTCGGTGGGCTGCTGCTCACGGTCGCAGCCATCGCGTTCACCCTCTTCAGCTGGGGCGAGATGGGCATCGCGGGCCGCTCGGCGGTGCTGGCGGTGGTGACCGCGGGCGCTCTGGTGGCGCCCGCACTGCTGCTGGGCCGGGCGCTGCCCTCGACGGCCGAGGCGGTGGCGGCTCTCGCCCTGGTGCTGACGGTGCTGGACGCCTTCGCGCTCCACGCGGTCGCGGCGCCGGGGACGGACGGGCGCGCGTTCGCCGCGCTCGCGTCGGCCGTGCTGGCCGCGGTGTGGAGCCTGTACGGCCTGCTGCTCGGCCGGCTGCGGGTGCCGTTGCCCGCGGCCGTGGTGGTGGGCCAGCTGCCACTGGTGTTCGCCGCCTGGGCCATGGGGGCGTCCGGGACGGGCTTCGGCTGGGCGCTCATGGTGACGGCGGCGGCGGACGTCGCGGTGGCGTCCTGGGGCCGAGGGCTCGCGGTACGGATCACGGTGTTCGCGGGCGCGTTGCTGACGGGGCTGATCTCGCTTGCACTGGCTCTGGGCCTGTCCGTGTCCGCCGACAGCGTGTACGGGGCTGTGGGGCCGGGCGCGCTGCTGCTGGCCGGAGCGGTCGTGGCGGTGGCCGGGGCCTGGCGCGCGCCCAAGGAGCCGGCGGTTCTCGGGGGTGTCGTGGGGGGCCTCGCGGCGGTTGCGGCGGTGGGTGGTGTGCCGGGTGCCGGGCTGCCGTGGGACAGGGCGGTCGTGGTGTATCTCCTGTGCGGAGCGGCCCTGTCGCTCGTACTGCGGTTGCGGGGGGTCCCGCGCCCTGTCGTGTGGGGTGTCCTGGCCGCGTCGGCCTCGGTCGTGGCGGGCGCGGTGCTGTGGGCGGCGCCCGTGGTGGCCGCTGTGCTGCTGGGACCGGTGTCCGTGACGGCGGGGGTGTGGTCCGGTGCGCCGGAGGGGTTCCAGGACGCGCTTGGGCTCACGGTGTCGTGGTCGGATTCGGCTTCCTCCCCGGTGGTGCTGATCGTGGTCGCGGGGCTGTCGGCCGCACTGCACGTCAGGTGGCCGCGGGCACTCCCGGAGAAGGGGCGGCGCGCGGCGGCGGCGTGCGCGGCGGTTCTGGGCTGGTGTGCGGTCCTGGCGCTGCTCGCGGTGACGGACGCGCCGTACGCGGTGGCCCTGGGCGTGGAGCTGCTGCTGGTCGCGACGCTGCTGGCTCTCGCGGTGCGCCGCGCGACCGACGCGATCGCGGTGACCTGCCTGGTGTGCGCGCTGGTGGGGGCCGGCAGCGTGGGGCTGCTCGGGCTGGCCGCCGAGCCCGCGACGTACGCGGTGTCCGGGGCTCTGGTGGTCCTGTTCGCGGCCTCCGCGGCCGGGTCCCGTGTGCCGGCCGTGCGCGCGGTGCTCGCCTGCGCCTCGGTGCTGTGCGCGATCGCCGTCACGGGAGCCGTGGGCGCGTCGCTGGGGTGGAGCGCCCCGCACACCGCCCCGCTGGTGCTGGTGGTGACGGCGGCGACGGTGCTGCTCGGGGCACGGCTGGAGGCGCCTGTCGTCGCGGTCTCGGTGGAACTCGTGGGCGCGTTGGCCGCGGTGGTCGCCGTGGCTCTGGCTGTGACGGACCCGCCGTTCCTGTCGCTGGTGCTGGGGTTGTGCGGGGTACTGGCCGCGGCCACGGCGTCGCGGCCGGAGCGCCGGCGCGTGGCGGGGTATCCGGCGGCGGCCCTGTTCGTGGCGGCGGCATGGGTGCGGCTGATGGCCTCGGGGGTGACGGATCCCGAGGCGTACACGCTGCCGGTGTCCGTGGCCGCTTTCGCTGTGGGCTTCGTGCGTCGCCGCAGGGATCCGGCCGCCTCCTCGTGGGTGGCGTACGGCCCCGCCCTGTCCATGACGATGGTGCCGAGCCTCGTGGTCGCCTGGGGTGATCCGCACTGGCTGCGGCCTCTGCTGCTGGGTGTCGCAGCACTCGTGGTCACGCTGGTGGGCGCCCGGCTGCGGCTCCAGGCGCCGCTGGTGCTGGGCGGTTCGGTCCTGGCGCTGGACGGGCTGCACGAACTGACCCCCCATGTGGTCCAGGTCTTCGACGCCCTCCCCCGCTGGGCGCCTCCGGCGCTCGCCGGGCTGCTGCTCCTCGCGGTCGGTGCGACCTACGAGCAGCGGCTGCGCGACGCGCGCCGGGTGCGGGAGAGCTTCGGCCGGATGCGTTAGGGCATCCTGTCGCCGACCAGCGCGAGGTTCTGGATGGCCGCCAGGCCGTAGAGGGCGGTGGTGTTGGTGCTGACCCAGGCCGCCTCACTGCCCTGTACGGGTCCGGTCGGCCCTACTCAGACATAAACCAACTATTTCACGCTGGTTGCCATGCAGCTCGGGTACTCCGTCCGGATGTACCCGAACGGTCCGCAGCGCTCGGCGCCGGCCAGGGCGTTCGGTGCTCGCGGGTGGTCCATGACGATGCGCTCCGCGTTCGTGAGACAGCCCGCACGGCAGGACTGCCGTTCGTTACCTCGGCCGAGCTGTCGAAGCGGGTCACGGCAGCGAAACGGACCGAGGCGCGGGCCTGGCTGGGCGAGGTGTCCGCCGTCGTGCTGCAACAGTCCCTCCGGGACCTGGACACCACTTACCGCAATTTCTTCGACGGCCTCAAGGGCAAGCGCCCGCGTATGGGCGCACCCCGGTTCAAGAGCCGCAAGGACAACCGGCAGACCGTCCGGTTCACCGCGAACGCCCGCTGGAAGATCACGACCGGCGGAGACCTGTCCTTGCCGAAGATCGGCGACGTGCGGGGGTTTTCGTGACGAAGTACCGGCACAAGGTCTTCACCGACACCCACTTGCGGCGCATGGAGGAGATCATGAGGGCGGTCGCGGAAGGCTTCGAGTGCGAGATCGTCGAGTTCAACGGCGAGAACAACCACGTCCACCCGCTCGTGAACTTTCCCCCGAAGGTGGCCCTGTCCAAGTTGGTCGACAGCTTGAAGGGCGTCAGCTCACGCAGGCTCCGCCAGGAGTACCCGAACTCGTGCGGCACTACTGGCGGGCGCAACGATTCTGGTCCGGCTCGTACTTCGCCGGGTCGGTCGGCGGGGCCCCGCTGTCGATCGTCCGTCAGTACATCGAGCAGCAAAATCGTCCGCTGTGACCTGCGGGTCGGAGCACTTCTGAGAATCGCTTCACCACCGCCCTGAGGGGCGGTGCATGTGCGGATTCGGGACAGGGAACGAACAGGAGCGGGTCAGCGGGAGAGTCGGCGCGCCCGCACCGCGGTGGCCGCGGCCGCGACGGCCCCGAGGACGGGGACGGCCAGCGGCAGCACCAGCGCGCCGGACAGCACGACGACGGCCATCCCGCAGACGAGGAGGAGGGAGCCGGCCGGGTCGAGCACCGTGGTGCGGCCCGCCTCGGCGAGGAGGGTGCGCCAGAGTGCGCCGGGCTCCCAGGCCGAGGCGGCGCGCAGGACGGCGACCAGGAGACCGATCGTGGCGAGGATGCCGACGGCACCCACGAAGGAGCCGCCCGGCAGCCCGGCCCGGACGGCCGCCAGGTCGAGCACGAGCAGGGCCGCGGCGGCCCAGACGGCCGCGCCGACGATCCACCCGCCGCGGACCGCGGTCCGGACGTCCCCGGCGAACTCGCGCAGGCCGCCGTGCTCACCGGCGAGGTAGCGGCGCAGGTGCCGGGTCCCCGCGGCGAAGGCCGCGGGGAAGGTGACCAGGGGCAGGGCGGCCACGGCGATCCAGACGCCGACGAGCAGGCATTCGGAGAACAGCGCGAAGCGGTCCATGACGCGCGAACGCCCGTTTGGGGTGCGGATCTTCGTCGCCACGGCGCTTCAGCCCTTCAGGCCCGAGGTGGCCATGCCGTCGATCAGGTACCGCTGGAATGCCACGAAGAAGGCCAGCACCGGGAGCAGGGCGACCAGCGACATGGCGATCATGCCGCCGTAGTCCGCCACCGCGTCCTGGTCGATGAACATCTTCAGCCCCATCGAGACGGTGTACCTGTCCGGCTCGTTGAGGTAGAGCAGGGGACCCATGAAGTCGTTCCAGGCGTTGATGAACGTGAAGATCGCGCTGGTGACGAGCGCCGGCCGGCAGAGCGGCATGACGATGGACCAGTAGGTCCTCAGGTGCCCACAGCCGTCCAGCCGCGCCGCCTCGTCGAGCTCCTTGGGCAGCCCGCGCATGAACTGCACCATCAGGAAGACGAAGAACGCGTCCGTGGCCAGGTACTTGCCGATGAGCAGCGGCGTGAAGGTGTTGATCAGCTCCAGCTTCTGGAAGAGGACGTACTGCGGGATGATCAGCACGTGGTACGGCAGCAGGAGGGTGCCGATCATGACGGCGAACATGGCGTTGCGGCCGGCGAACCGCACCTTGGCGAAGGCGTAGGCGGTCAGCGAGCAGGACAGCACCACGCCGATCACGGAACCGACGGCTATGTACGTCGAGTTCAGGAAGAACGTCGAGATCGGGATGTCCGCGATGCCCTCGGTGAGGCGGGTGTAGTTGTCGCCGATCGGGTCGGCAGGGAACAGGTCCAGGGCGCCGATGATCTCGGCACTGGGCTTGAACGAGGCCCCGATCGTCCACACCACCGGGTAGAGGACCACGGCGAGGATGACGAGCGCGCCGAGGTGCCAGGCGAGTGCGCCGGGACCCCGGCGCCGTAGGGCTGCTGTCAGGGGGCTCATCGGCCGCCCTCCTCGTAGTGCACCCAGCGCTTCTGGGACCGGAACAGAACGGCGGTGACCAGACCGACCGCGAGCAGCAGCAGCCATCCCATGGCCGAGGCGAATCCCATGCGGCTGTTCACGAAGCCTTGTTCGTACAGGTAGCAGGTGTAGACGAGCGTGGCGTCGGCCGGTCCGCAGCTGCCGTTGCTGACGATGTAGGCCGAGCCGAAGATCTGGAACGAGTGGATGGTCTCCAGCAGGACGTTGAAGAACAGCACCGGCGAGATCATCGGCAGGGTGATGTGGAAGAACCTGCGCCAGGGGCCGGCTCCGTCCACCTCGGCCGCCTCGTACAGCTCCCGCGGAACCTGTTTGAGGCCGGCCAGGAAGATCACCATCGGCGCGCCGAACTGCCAGACCGTGAGGGCGATCAGCGCGTAGATGATCATCGCCGGATCGCCGATCCAGCCGCCGGCCTCGACGCCGAACACCTTCTGCGTACGGTCGACGATCGCGTCGTCCGAGAACAGCGCGCGCCAGACGATGGCCGCCGAGACGCTCGCCCCGATCAGGGACGGGGCGTAGAACGCCGCCCGGTAGAAGGACTGGCCCCACCGCTTCTGCGCGAGCAGCATGGCGACGGCGAGTGCCGCGGCCAGCTTGATCGGGGTGCCGATCAGCACGTACCAGGAGGTGACCTTCACCGACTGGCGCCAGCGGGGGTCGGCGAACATGTCGGTGAAGTTCTGCAGGCCGATCCAGCGCGGCGGTTCGAACAGGTTGTACTCGGTGAACGACAGGTACAGCGAGAACACCATGGGGCCGGCGATCAGGAACAGGAAGCCCGCGATCCACGGCGACATGAAAAGGTAGCCGGCCAGGTTCTCGCCGCGGTCCCGCCGCTTCGGGGCGGCGGGCGGCGCGTCTTCTCGGGGACCGGCCCGCTTGGCCGCGGAGCGGTCGTCCCGGGCGGCGAGTGCACCCGGGGAGGGGTGGGTGTGAGTCACCACGGTCCTCTCAGTTCGAGGCGAGGGCGGTCTTCGCCTCGGAGAAGAACTGCTTCACGGAGTCCTTCGGCGAGGTCTTGCCCAGTGCCAGGTCGGCGCCGATGCGGAGGAAGGCCGCCTCGATGACGTCCGCGCCCGCCGGGTGCGGGGTGATCGGCTCGAGAACGCCCGCCTTCGCGATGGCGGTCTCGTACGCGGCGATCGCCTTGCTCGGGGCGTCGGCGGGCTGGAAGGCCTCGAACTGCGCGGTGGTGGCGGGCACGCCGCGGTCGTATCCCATGATCCGGGCGACCTCGGGGTCGTGGGTCATGAAGCTGATGAAGGTGGCCACCTCGGCGGGGTGTCTGGTCCGCGCCGTGCCGCTCAGCATCAGCGACCCCAGATACTGGCCGGTCTTCCTGCCGTCGGTGCTCGGGATGGGCGCGAGGCCGTAGCTGCTCCCACCCTCCGCGCTGTAGCGGACGGAGAAGTTGTCCCAGGTGAACTCACCGGCGGACAGGCCCTTGGCGGTCGCCGAGGCGGGCTTGATCTGCTCGACCTTGTTCGGGTCGGCGTAGAGCCCCGCCTTGACCCGCTCGAGGGCCTCCGTCCAGTACGGCAGCAGCTCGGCCTCGCCGAAGCCCATGCCGTTTTCGGTGAAGAAGGCCTTGCCGTTCTGGCGCAGGATCAGGTCGTAGAGGTACATCACGCCGTGGGGTCCGGCGTCACCGGCGATCTTCTGCCCGCTCCTGATCTTCTGGAGACCGGCGTACCAGTCGTCCCACGTCCAGCCGATCTCGGGCGCGATGCCCGCCTTCTCATACACCTTCTCGTCGATGACCAGGGCCATGGAGTTGCTTCCGACCGGCACGCCGAGCAGCTTGCCGTCGATCTCGGCGAACTTCTCCAGCCCGGAGCGGAAGCCGCCGAGGTCGAGGTTGCCCTTCTCCACCTGGGGGTTGAGGTCCAGGAGGACGTTCTTCGCCTCGTACTTGCGCAGGAAGGTCACGGCGTTCTGGATGACGTCGGGGGGGTTGCCGCCGGCCGCCTGGGTGTTGAACTTCTTCCAGAAGTCCGGGTACTGCTGGAAGTCCGTCTTCACCTTGATCTTCGGGTGCTTCTTCTCGAAGAGGCCGACGCAGCTCTGGATCTTCTTGGCGCGGTCGTCCGCCCCCCACCACGAGTGCCGGATGGTGACCGGACCACCGGAACCGCCGCTACCGGAGCCGCAGCCTGCAGCGGTCATGCCGACACCCGCCGCCGAGAGGCCGGCCAGCTTCAGCAGCTGTCGCCTGTCCATGCCGTTGTTACGAGACATAGCTCGCCCCCACCGTTCGCATTGAATCGTTTTAGAAAGCGCTTGCCGGGTCAAAGTAAGGAGCGGCAACGGGCGCGTCAACGGTTAGGACGAAATTTCGGTGGCCTGACGACGGGCCGAACGGGCGGCACAGGTCGTGGCGCAGGGCGCACGCGGGAACGCCGATGGCCCGGAAGCTTCATTGAAGCTTCCGGGCCATCGGTCCGGGGTGGGCGATACTGGGTTCGAACCAGTGACCTCTTCGGTGTGAACGAAGCGCTCTCCCACTGAGCTAATCGCCCCGGCGGCAGAGCAAACATTACCCCATGTCAGCGGCGCCCCCGGACCACCTCCGGGTCACTCCTCGATCTTCCAGGGCATCACCACGCCGAACTTCCAGACGTAGATCCCGACCAGCACCGCGATGATCACGAGCCCCACCGCGGTGAGGACGATGTTGCGCCGCCGGACCTTGGGGTCGAGCGCACGCTGGGCGGCTTCGGTGACCTTGCGCCGGGTCCAGCGCAGGACGAGCTGCGCCCAGACGAACTCGGTCGCCCAGATCGCCATGCCACCGAAGATCACCAGCCATCCGGGGCCGGGCAGGGGCAGCATAACGACGCCGGCCCCGACCACGGCGAGACCGACCACGAAGATCCCGACCTGCCAGCTCAGGTGCAGCACCCTCGATCCCTTGATGAACCCGGGCGCCCGCGAGCCCAGCTCACGCTCCGCCGTCCGCCCGTCCCCCGCAGCGGAACCAGGGGCCACCGTGGCGGCGACCTCTTTCCGCTCGTCACTCTCCGCGTTCATGAAGCCCAACCTACCGGAACCGCGATCGTCACCGGAATGGACGCATGACGCAAAGTTACACACCGCTGTACGAGCGACCCGAAGCACGACAAATAGGTCAGAGGGGTTTACAACGCCACCGTAGGTGGCATGTCGATTTCGCCGACGTGCGAATCCCCGAGCGCACACTGAGCGAAAGGCCCTGGCGCTTATGAACACCACGGTCAGCTGCGAGCTGCACCTGCGCCTCGTTGTGTCGAGCGAGTCGTCACTGCCTGTACCCGCGGGCCTGCGGTATGACACGGCCGATCCCTATGCCGTGCACGCCACCTTCCACACCGGAGCGGAGGAGACGGTCGAATGGGTTTTCGCCCGTGACCTCCTTGCCGAGGGGCTGCACCGGCCCACCGGCACCGGAGACGTCCGCGTCTGGCCATCACGGAGTCACGGTCAAGGCGTCGTCTGCATCGCACTGAGCTCCCCGGAGGGCGAAGCCCTGCTGGAAGCCCCGGCGAGGGCTCTGGAATCGTTCCTGAAGAGGACCGACGCCGCAGTCCCACCGGGCACCGAGCATCGTCACTTCGACCTCGACACGGAGCTCTCGCACATCCTGGCCGAGAGCTGAGCCAGGCAGAGAGCTGCGGGACGCCGTCCGACTCGGGGCGACGGCGTCACGCGGACAACCTCATAGGGCAGACACCGGCGCCGTCGCCGCGGAACCCACCGCGGCGGCGGCGCCGCTGCGCGGTCCCTGCCGCCCGCACCACCAACGCCACCTGTGCCCGCCGCCTTCCATACCACCGGCACCACCCGCACCCGACGCCCCCCATCATCGCCGGAGCCGCCCCCGAGGCCTCCAGGAGGCCACCACAGGCCCCGACGGCGTACGGGACCGGGAAAGGGGCCCAGCCCTCCCCCTCGGGCCGCACCGGGCCCTGAGCGCCTTCGCCGAGACAGTAGAGTCAGCCGCCATCGGCGGACGCCCGTCCGCCGGAGGCCAGGGAGCGAAGCGTGCTGATCCCCCACGACACCCGGATCGCCCTCGAAACGGTGGTCGATCTGGTGAACACCGCACCGGAGAGCGACGCGGGCGACGGGCTCGCCGAGCTCCCGGCGCTCTACGCCTTCGCGGAGCGCCATGACATCAGCGGTGTCGGAACCCTCGGCGAGAAGGACCTGCGCGCCGTGCAGGACGTCCGGGACCGGTTCGCCGAGATATTCGCGGCACCCGACGCCCGCACCGCGGCGGACCTGGTCAACGGCCTGGTGGCCGCCGCCGGCACCACGCCGCAGCTCACGAACCACGACGGCTACGACTGGCACGTCCACTACTTCGCGCCGGACGCCTCCGTCGCGGACCACCTCGCGGCGGACTGCGGCATGGCGCTGGCCTTCATCGTCGTGGCCGGCGAACAGGAACGGCTGCGGCGCTGCGAGGCCCCGGACTGCCGGGACGCCTTCGTCGACCTGTCGCGCAACCGTTCCCGCCGCTACTGCTCGAGCCGCACCTGCGGCAACCGGCTCCACGTCGCCGCCTACCGGGCCCGGCGCCGGGAAGCGGCGCGCTGACGGCCCTCACGCCCGTCGAACGGCCGGCGGCCGGGGGGCGGCCGGCTCTCCGGCACGACGGGCGTCCAGGTGGACCGGCCGTTCACAGGAAGAAGAGATCGTGCAGGGCCGCCATCAGCAGCAGGCCGCCGACGACCGTGAGGAAGATCATCAGCGGGGGCTGGGAAAGGGCGAAGAGGCAGCCACGCGGCTCTTCGGCAGGGGGTGCGGGGGCATCGCCCCGGGAGGTGTCCACCATCTCGTAGCGATCATGACGCAGAGCAGCCGCGTTGGCGATCAACAGACGCTTCGGCAGGGCTGGTTCACCCACTCCGGGATGAACGCGATTCGCTCCCCCGTCCGAGGCCCCCGCGCGCGTTCGCCTCACGCGCCCCGGAAGCGACGGCAGTCCCGGCCGGAGGGTGCCGTCGCGTGCGCCGCCTCTCGGTCAGCGAGGGGCGGCGCTGGACGCACGGACGACGAGTTCCGGCTGGAGCACCACGCTCCGGTGCCGGTGGTCACCGTTCGCGTCGTCCGCCTCCTCCAGGAGAAGCTCCGCCGCCATCCTGCCCATCACCACGGCGGGCTGCCGGACGGAGGTGAGCGGCACGGCGGCGGCCGCGGCGAATTCGATGTCGTCGTAGCCGACGATGGCGACGTCCTGCGGGACCCGCACCCCGGCGGCGTACAGCGACTGCAGGACCCCGAGCGCCAGCAGGTCGTTGGCGCAGAACACGGCGGTCGGCCTGGGTACGAGACCGAGCAGCCTGGCCCCGGCGTCGCGGCCCGCCGCCACGTCCAGGCGGTCGGAGGGGATCTCGACGAGTGCCTCGGGACCGAGCCCCGCCTCGGCGAGCGCCGCGAGGGCACCCTCCCGGCGGTCCCTGATCTGGTGCAGATCGCCGGGACCGCTCACGTAGGCCACGGAGCTGTGCCCGGCCGAGACGAGATGCCCGACGGCGAGCATGCCGCCGCGCACGTCGTCCACGGAGACGGCACAGCTGTCGCCGGAGGCCGCCACCCTGTCGACCAGCACATAGGGGATCCGGTGGCGGGCGAAGGCCTCGAGATTGCCGCCGGTGGCGTCGGCGGGGGTCACCAGCACGCCGCAGACCCGCTGCTCGGCGAAGAGCCCGAGGTATTCGGCCTCCTCCTCCTGGCTCTGGCCGCTGTTGCAGACCATCACGCCGAGGCCGGCCGCCCGTGCCGCGCGCTCCGCGCCACGGGCGATGTCGACGAAGAAGGGGTTGCCCATGTCGAGCACGAGCAGGGCCATGATGCGGCTGCGGCCCGCCCTGAGCTGCCTGGCCGACTCGCTGCGTACGTATCCGAGTTCCTCGATCGCAGCCAGCACACGGGCCCTGGTGTCGGGAAGCACCGCCTCGGGGCGGTTGATCACGTTGGAGACCGTGCCCACCGAGACTCCGGCCTGCCGGGCCACGTCCTTGATCCCTGCCACACGCCCCACTTGTCCTGCCCCACTGATGCGTTCGGCGCCGCACCTCGGCGCCGGTCCCTGAATCCACCGACGGACGTACCGCGTGGCCCGTCGCGCCGTCGCCCGGACCGCGCCGGCCCGCATTGAATTGTTTCAATCCTGTCGGGACGCTAACCGCATGCGCGGACACCGTCAAGATCAGGGCAACGTGACTCGCAATATACCGAGGGGTGGGACAGTCGCAGATCCCCCAAGGGCCCCGATCCCGCATGAATCGATTCACACCCGCGAGATCGCCCCGCCCACGCAGGGCGGGCCTTCGCGGGGCGGGTCGTCAGATCCCGTGCTTCTTGAGAATGGCCTCGATGTCGCTGAAGTCGTCACCGGGCGCGGCCGCCTGCTGGGGCTTCTTCCGCCCCCCGTCCTTCGCCTGCGGCGCGCTCGCGCCGGCTCCGGACGTCAGCGAGGGCGACGACGCGGCCGGCGCGACGGCGCCGCGCTCCGCGGCCCGCGCGGCCTTGCGCTCCTTGCGCGTCGAGCCGCTGCGGCGTTCGACCGCACGCGTGGTCATGAAGAGCAGCCAGGCCACCGCCAGCAGCCCGAAGCCGATCCAGACGCCCGGCTTGAAGACGATGCCCGACACCCACTCGACGACACCGGTCATCACCAGGCCCACGGGTACCAACGAGTAGGCGGCGATCCGGGCCGCCGTGAGGAACCGCTTTCGGTACGCGGTGATGGCGGCGATGCCCAAACCGGCCGCCGATACCGCGGAACAGATGGTCTCGGCAAGCATCGGGGCCTCCAGCAGTCGGGTCTCGTCCCTTCCATCCTGCACCGGCTCCCGCCGGAGTGGCCACGGTCAGGGACCGCCTCAGGGACATTTCAGGGCCGCACTCCTCCCCAGGTCCCGATTGGGAAGCGCCCGCCCGGCCTGAAAGACTGATTCCATGAGCGACTCCCCCTCCGCAGCGCCGGTCGTCCTCGACCTCTGGTGCGAGCTCGAGTGCCCCGACTGCCATCGGGCCCTCTCCGACGTCCACGCCCTCCGCGCCCGGTACGGCGACCGGCTGGAAGTCCGGCTGCGCCACTTCCCGCTGGAGAAGCACAAGCACGCGTATGCCGCGGCTCAGGCCGCCGAGGAGGCGGTCGACCAGGGCAAGGGGTGGCCGTACATCGAGGCCGTACTGGCCCGCACCGCCGACCTCGCCCGCGCGGGTGAGCCCCTCCTCCTCGAAGTGGCCGGTGAACTGGGCCTGGATGCCGAGGAGTTCGACACCGCGCTGATCGACGGGCGGCATCTGCTGATCGTGGACGCGGACCAGGCCGAGGGCAGGGCGATCGGCGTCACCGGGACTCCGACGTATGTGATCGGCGACGAGCGGCTGGACGGCGGGAAGAGCCAGGAAGGGCTTCGCGCACGCATCGAGGAGATCGCCGACCGCCTGCTCGCCGGCCAGGGCTGACGGGCAGGTCTTCCGGACGGCGGTCCGACGGCTACAGCGCCTTGGCCAGGTTGTACTGCGTCACCTCGTAGCCGAGCGACTCGTACAGCCGCAGGGCGGGCGTGTTGGTGGTGAAGACGTGCAGGCCGAGGAGGCCGAGGCCGGCGTCGAGCGTGACGTCCTCCGCGAGGTGCATCAGCGCGCGGCCGTATCCACGCCCCCTGTACTCCTCGCGTACCTCGACGTCGAACACGTAACCCAGGTCGTCGCCGTCCGGCATGTCACGTCGGGCCACCCAGACGTGGCCGACGACGGCGCCGTCGTGGACGAGGACGCGGAAGTACATGCCGGGGGTGGCCAGACCGTCCGGCAGGTTCGTGGCGTGGTCGGTCTCGGCCTTGTGCCGGGCCTGTTCCTCCGGCACGCCGCGTTCCACCCATTCCCGCGCGTACGTCCCGGCGCTGGTGGCCGCCCACTCGGCGTACTCCCGCTCCGTCATGGGACGTCCGGTGACCCCGGCGGGCAGCGCGGGAGCGGTCCGCCGCAGGGGCTTCAGCATGTTCCGGCTGCGCTCGGTGTAACCGAGCACGGCCGCCAGTGCCTGAGCGGCCTGGTTGTCGGCGGTGGCCACCAGGCGCACCTGGGTACAGCCCCAGCCGCGCAGCACCTCCTCGGCGGCGAGCGCTGCGATGGTCCCGCGGCCGCGCCGGCGGTGCGCCTCGTCGATGCCGAGGGACCGGAGGATGCCCGCCGAGGGACCGAACACCGGATCGGTGGAGATGTCGACGGCGCCCACGGGCCGCCCGTTGTCGCACACGTCGTACGTGCGTGCCCGCGCGCCGTCGGCGCCTTGCTGGACCGGCCCCGCCGGCCGGATGGTCGTGGTCATCAGGGTGTTCTATCCGCTGGGCGGCGGACCGTCACCCCCTTTACGGATTCCGGGACCCGGCCAGGGGCCTTCGAAGGCCCGGGTTCACGGATCGAGATCGTCCGCCGCGCGCTCGTCGAAGACCCGCATCGCCTTCGCCGTCACGGGCCCCGGGGCGCCGGGCAGCTCCCTGCCGTCGACCCGGTGGACGGCCTGGATGTCGCGGAGTGTGGAGGTCAGAAAGATCTCGTCGGCCCGCTCGAGCACGTCCAGCGGGAGATCGGTCTCCTGCGCACCGGTCCACTCCACGCAGAGGGCACGTGTGATCCCCGCCAGGCAGCCCGACGCCACGGGCGGCGTGTGGATCCGCCCGCCGAGGACGACGAAGACGTTGGAGCCGGTGCCCTCGCAGAGCTGTCCGACCGTGTTGGGGAAGAGGGCCTCGGATGCTCCGTGCTCATGGGCACGCGCGAGTGCGACGACGTTCTCGGCGTAGGAGGTGGTCTTGAGGCCCGTCACCGCGCCGCGTTCGTTACGCGTCCAGGGGACGGTGACCACGGCCGTGCTGTCGGGGCGGCGCGCGGCCTCCCCCAGGGCGACGACCAGGCTGGGCCCGGCGTCGCCACGGTCGGAGCCGAGCGGTGAGAGTCCACCGGTGTACGTGATCCGGAGGCGGCCGAGCTCCACGGGGTTGGTCCCGATGACGGCCTCGACCGCGCGTCGGACCTCGTCGTGGTCGGGGTCGGCCAGGCCCAGGCCCCTCGCCGAGCGCGTCAGCCGGCCGAGGTGCCGGGTGAGGGCGAAGGGACGGCCCCCGGTGACCCGGACCGTCTCGAAGACGCCGTCGCCCACGGTCAGCCCGTGGTCGAGCACGGACAGCCGGGCGTCGTCCGCGTCCCGCAGCCCGTCGTTGACCCAGATCCTCATGTCGCTGTCCTTCCTGTCTGCTCGTACGCGCCCGACGCTACAGCGAGCAGCCGGGATGCCTTGAGTTCGGTCTCCGCCCATTCGCGCGCCGGGTCGGAGCCCCAGGTGATACCGGCTCCGGTACCGAAGCGGAGGAGGGGTGCGGGCCCGGTGCGGTCGATCCAGAAGGTCCGTATGCCGACGGCCAGCTCCGCGGTGCCCCGGTCGGCGTCCACCCAGCCCACCGCTCCGCAGTACGGTCCCCGGGGTGCCGTCTCCAGGGCGTCGATGATCCGCAGCGCACTCGGCTTGGGCGCGCCGGTGACGGATCCGGGCGGGAAGGCCGCGGTGAGCAGCTCGGGCCATCCGGCACCGTCGGCGAGACGTCCGCGCACGGTGGAGACGAGGTGGACGAGTCCCGGGTGCTTCTCCAGGACGCAGAGATCGGGAACACTCACACTGCCGGGCACGCAGACACGGCCGAGGTCGTTGCGGACCAGGTCCACGATCATCACGTTCTCCGCGTGATCCTTCTCCAGCAGGTCGTCCTCCGTGCGCCCGGTGCCCTTGATCGGACCGGATTCGACGGTCCGGTCATGGCGTGCGAGGAAGAGCTCGGGGGACGCGGTGGCTATCTCCACTCCGTGTCCGGGAAGCCGGATCGTCCCCGCGTACGGCGCCGGGTTACCGCGGGCGAGCAGGGCGGTGAGCGCGTCCACGTCGGCGTCCGGGCCGGGCAGGGGCGCGGACAGGACCCGGCAGAGGTTGGCCTGGTAGACGTCGCCGGCCGCGATGTGTTCCCGGATCCTTCGCACGCCCGCCGTGTAGGCGTCCTCGTCGAGTGAGGACGTCCAGTCCTCCGGGGCGGGCCCGCGCCAGGCCCCGGGGACGGGGAGGGGCACTTCCCCGGACCGCACGTCGGCGAAGCGGGCACAGACCAGTCGGCCCTCGAAGTCCGCGCATACCGCCCAGAAGCCGGATGATTCGAGAGCCGCGGGGTCGCTGGTGACATCCCGCAGGCCGGAGGCGACGAGGCCACCGAAGCGGGCGAGAGGGGTGAGGTGGCGCACGGATACGAGTCTAGGACGGTGCGCGGTGACCTGCGGCGGGCGGCGTCGGCGCAGCACGCTGCGCAAACGCGTTTTTGTACTGGCCCGGGAATCCGCTAGAGTTCAACACGTCGCCGGGACGCGTGAGCGGGCCGGGAAAGACAAGCGGACGTAGCTCAGTTGGTAGAGCGCAACCTTGCCAAGGTTGAGGTCGCCAGTTCGAACCTGGTCGTCCGCTCGCAGAAGGTGGGGGATTCTTCCCGAGCCCCCATCCCTGGTGGAGTGGCCGAGAGGCGAGGCAACGGCCTGCAAAGCCGTCTACACGGGTTCAAATCCCGTCTCCACCTCCAAGGACGATTAGCTCAGCGGGAGAGCACTTCCCTGACACGGAAGGGGTCACTGGTTCAATCCCAGTATCGTCCACCGGTCCGCAAGGATCCCCGCGCGATTAGCTCAGCGGGAGAGCGCTTCCCTGACACGGAAGAGGTCACTGGTTCAATCCCAGTATCGCGCACGCAGTACACGCAGGGTCACCTGCGCGATTAGCTCAGCGGGAGAGCGCTTCCCTGACACGGAAGAGGTCACTGGTTCAATCCCAGTATCGCGCACCGTCCGAAAGCCCCGGTCGTCTCGACGACCGGGGCTTTCGTCATGTCCGGTGGGGTCAGCCGGTGAAGAGCTGGGTGGCCTTGCGGACGAGCTCGTACAGCCCGTACACGAACGGGACGGCGACCCAGAGCCATACGAACGTCATGAGGGGCTTACGACTGCTGGTGGACACGGGGGCTCCCTTCCGGTGCCTCGTGGAAGCGTGCGTGGACCGGGCGTATGCACTCGTTGGCGACGAAGCCGATGACCAGCAGCCCGATCATGATCGTGAGGGAGGTCGTGTAGAGACTGGGGCCGCTGTGCCCCGCGCTCTCCCCCGCGTCCGCGACACGGTTGACGATCAGCGGGCCGAGCACCCCCGCGGTGGACCAGGCGGTGAGCAGGCGGCCGTGGATGGCTCCCACCTGGTAGGTGCCGAAGAGGTCCCGCAGGTAGGCGGGAGCGGTCGCGAAGCCTCCGCCGTAGAAGGAGAGGATCACCAGCGCGCAGCAGATGAAGAGCGGCTTGGAGTCGTTGCCCAGCTGGGCGATGACCACGTACATGAGGGCGCCGACGCCGAGGTAGACCCGGTACATGTTCTTGCGGCCGATCAGGTCCGAGGTGGAGGACCACAGGAGGCGGCCTCCCATGTTGGCCAGGGAGAGCAGGGCGACGAAGCCCGCCGCCGCGGAGACCGAGACCGGGGTGGAGGTGTCCGCGAAGAAGTCCTGGATCATGGGAACGGCCTTCTCCAGGATGCCGATGCCCGCCGTGACGTTCATGCAGAGGACGACCCACAGGCACCAGAACTGCGGTGTGCGCAGCGCGTTGCGGGCGGAGACCTGGGCGTTGGTGACGAGCCTGCGGGTCTCCTGCTTCGGCTCCCAGCCGTCGGGGAGCCAGCCGTCGGCCGGCACGCGCACGAGGAAGACGCCGAGCGCCATGAAGGCGGCGTAGACGACACCGTGGACCAGGAAGGCCGTGGCGATGCCGGAGCGGTCCGTCCCGAAGCTCTCCAGCATCCCGGTGGACCAGGGCGAGGCGATGAGGGCTCCGCCGCCGAATCCCATGATGGCGATGCCGGTCGCCATCCCGGGGCGGTCGGGGAACCACTTGATCAGGGTGGAGACCGGAGAGATGTAGCCGATGCCGAGGCCGATGCCGCCGATGAATCCGTAGCCGAGGACGACGAGCCAGTACTGACCGGTGGCGGCGCCGAGCGCGGCGACCAGGAAACCGGAGGAGAAGCAGACGAGCGAGACGAACATCGCCCAGCGGGGACCGTTGCGTTCGACGAGGGTGCCGCCGAACGCGGCGGAGAGGCCGAGCATGACGATGCCCAGCTGGAAGGGGAGAGCACTTGCGGTGCCCGAGAGGTCGAGGGCGGATTCGAGCGGGGGCTTGAACACGCTCCAGGCGTAGGCCTGTCCGATGGAGAGGTGCACGGCGAGCGCGGCGGGTGGCACGAGCCAGCGGCTCCACCCCGGGGGCGCGACAGTTCGGGACCTGTCGAGGAAGTTCATGGACCCGAACTCTAGGCATCAGTCCCGGTCATTACCAGATCATGAACGGAACTCCGTCGACCGTATGCAATGCGGGTCCGGGCACCGGGCCCGGACCCGCCCTGCGGTACTGCCCGACGTGAAGGCGGGTCAGGAGCTGAACAGCATCCGGCCGAAGCTCTTCTGACGGTGGTGGCCGCCGTAGTGACCGCCCTGGTGCGGCGCTCCCCAGGCGGGGGCAGGTGCGGCGGGGTAGGCCTGCGGAGCGGCCGGTGCCGCGGGGTAGCCCTGCGGGGCGGGCGGCGCGGGCGGGGCCTGCTGCGCCCACTGCGACTCCAGGCGGGTCAGGGACTCCAGCTCGCCGTAGTCGAGGAATATCCCCCGGCAGCCGCTGCACTGCTCGATCTGGACACCATTGCGGTTGTACGTGTTCATCTGGGCATGACACTTGGGGCACTGGATCATCGAGTCGGCTCCTCAGGTCGTGACGTCGTCGCCGGAATGCATGCCCGGCGGCGATCGCTTCACCCTACGACGCGGGGCCGGACACCAACTCGGGTGGGAGGGTGGCAATTCGGACACATGCATCGATCATCAACTGTTCCACCTCATCCGGACTGCGCTCCTCCGCCGCGGACTTGGCCAGAGCGAGAGCCGCCGTCTGCACGGTGATCGCCCGGGCCGGGACGTCCAGCCCCGGCCACGGGTCGCCCTCGGCGCACACGGCCGGGCCGCCCGCCGCCCTGTAGGTCTCGAGGAAGCGCAGCCAGATCGTGGGCGGCAGCAGCCCGGCCGCGTACCAGGCGGCGGGCCGCGCCAGGTCCCAGGCGGGATCACCCAGGCCGGCGTCGTCGACGTCGATCAGGAGCCAGGGGCCGTGGCTCGCGGGGTGCCGTACGAGCTGGCCGAGGTGCAGGTCGCCGTGGCAGAGGAAGCCGCCCCGGTGCTCGGGCTCCGACATCTCGGCGCGGGCCCAGGCGGGCAGCCCCCGCCATGCGGCCAGCACGGGGCCCACAGCCTCGTCGCCGGGGCGCGCCGCGCACATACGCGCAACGGCCCGAGCCGCCTTGGCCGGTCCGCGCATCGGCGGCAGCGGGTGGGGCGGCGGGGTGCGGTGCAGGCGGGCCAGGAGCTCCGCGGCTTCCTCCCAGGGAGCGGCGTCGGGGTCCGAGGGGTCGACGGGCACGCCGTACGGCCAGAGACTCACGGTGCGGCCCTCGGCGCTGCCGGGCGCCCCGGCCGGGGCGCGGAGGGGCGGGAGCAGGATCCCGGCGAGCCGCGGCGAGGCGGCCAGGGACAGGCGGGCCGCCAGGGCGTGGGCCTCCGAGTCGGGGGCGTGGGCCTTGGCGACGACCGGGCCGCTGCGGACGACCGTGCCGTCGGGCCGGTCCGCGAGCACCTGGGGCGGGGCGCATGTACACGCCGTCGTGCCGGGGTGCGCACCGGCGTGCGCGAGGTCGCCGAGAGCGCGTACGACGGGGGTGGTGGTAATCGGCTCTGCTCCCGCGGGGTGATCGGGCGGTCCTCGGCCGGCCCGCGCGGCGATCCTATGCGGCGGCTCCGGAAAGGGCCCGGAAAGCGCGATGTCCGGCCAGCTCCCCAGCTGGCCGGACAAACGCTGCCGTCCGCCGCACCCCCGTCCCCACGGGGCTGTTGGCCGGATGTCCCGGTCCGGACCGCTCTGCCGGACCCGGGGCGCCGCTCAGCGCCCCATCATCACGCCCACGGACGACGCCTGTGTGACCACTGCGTCCCAGCCGCCGAAGACGACTACGAGCAGGGCCGCCAGAGGAAGAACCATGGCCGTCGCCACCAGCGGGTGCCGCCGGCCGGACGGGCGTGCGCCGAACGAGGCGTACGCCCTGCGTCCTTGCGTGCGGATCATGCTCCGCGCGGCGGTGTCCGCCATGGTTCCTCTCCTGACCTGTTCCGGAGCGGCGAGCGTGTGGCCTCGGGGGACGAGTTGCACGCCCGCCGCTTGACTTCAACATTAGGGAGACGGAAGCCGCCCGGCGTCATGCCCGCGTACCGATTGCCGGGCCTCCCGGAGGATGAGCCGACCGCCTCCGGTGTACTCCTCTGGGTGGAGAAGAGGTGCTGGTTGGCGCATCCGACCCCTAGGGTGCGGCGTGGCTCCCAGGGGCCCTACGCCGGATGCGGCCCGGAGGAGAGCCTAGGAGCCGACGGCGCCCGCGCCCGGGCGCTCGGAGGCGTCCTCACGCGGGACCGGCTGTTCGACCAGCGCGAGCACCCTGGTCGCCATGAAGCGGGCGGTCCGGACAACTGATCCACTTCGGGTGACTTCACTCACTTCCACCACACCTCGGCGGACCGCTGTCTCCACCCTTCGGCCTGCCCTGGAGGCCACCACCTCGTACGTCCTCGTCGTGTCACCCGCGTCCACGACTATTTCCACACGATCGCCCTTCATTGATCCAATCCCCCTTCTGCGACGGTCCGTTGAGATCTCGCACGGGTCACAGAGCCTGGATCCCCGGCCCCCTGACCACTCTTCAATTCTCCCACCCGGCACTGACAATCGATCCGACGACGAGGGCGCGGCCTCTGAGCGCGCCGCGCCGCGGGTACGTAAGCTGTGCCTCGTCAGGCGGACCGGCAGCGGGAATGGGCAGACGATGGCGATGATGCGGCTCCGGCGCGAGGACCCGCGTGTCGTCGGCTCGTTCAGGCTGCACAGGCGGCTCGGCGCGGGTGGCATGGGCGTCGTCTATCTGGGTTCCGACCGCCGCGGCCAGCGGGTGGCGCTCAAGGTGATCCGGCCGGATCTGGCGGAGGACCAGGAGTTCCGCTCGCGCTTCGCCCGCGAGGTGTCCGCCGCCCGGCGGATCCGTGGCGGCTGCACGGCCCGGCTGGTGGCGGCCGACCTGGAGGCGGACCGCCCGTGGTTCGCGACGCAGTACGTGCCGGGCCCTTCGCTGCACGACAAGGTCATCGAGGAGGGGCCCCTGCCGGCCGCCGAGGTCGCGTCGATCGGGGCGGCGCTGTCGGAGGGCCTCGTGGCGGTGCACGAGGCAGGTGTCGTCCACCGGGACCTGAAGCCGTCCAACATCCTCCTCTCCCCCAAGGGCCCCCGGATCATCGACTTCGGTATCGCCTGGGCGACCGGGGCCAGCACACTCACCCACGTCGGTACAGCCGTCGGCTCCCCCGGCTTCCTCGCGCCTGAGCAGGTGCGCGGTGCGGCGGTGACGCCCGCGACGGACGTGTTCTCGCTGGGCGCCACCCTGGCCTACGCGGCGATGGCCGACTCACCCTTCGGGCACGGCAGTTCCGAAGTGATGCTCTACCGCGTGGTTCACGAGGAACCGCACCTGCTCGATGTGCACGACGCGCTCGCTCCCCTGGTGCGGGCGTGTCTGGCGAAGGATCCGGAGGAGCGGCCGAGCACGCTGCAGCTCTCGATGCGGCTCAAGGAGATCGCCGCCCGCGAGGCGCAGGGACTGCACGAGCGCCGGCCGCCCGCCCAGCGGGGCGAGCAGGAGCTGGACCGTCCGACCGGCCGGATGGAGGCCCCCTACAGCGAGCAGTCGACCCGGCGGGCGGCCGGAGGTTCCGCCCCGGCGTCGCGTACCACCGGGCGCCGCCCGGCGTCGCCCCGCTCTGCGCCCCCTCGCACCGGCGGCTCCCAGTCCCGGGCCGGGCAGGGCGGTCCGCGCCCCGGTCAGCAGTCGCACGGGCAGAAGGGCACGAACGGCAGGCAGGCGTCACGGCCCGGCGTCCGGACGACGTCGGCCGGACGCAACGGGAAGAAGCGCGGGCCGGCCAATCCGCGGCTGCTGCGCCAGCGGCTCGTCGTCTTCGTCGTGGTGACACTGCTGGTCGCGCTGGGGATCGCGGCCGCCCAGGGCTGCCAGGGCCCCGCACGCGGGCTGGGTGACGCCCCGTCACGGACGCACGACGGGGCCGGCGCCCACCCGACGCGGGCCGACGGGGCTGAGGGCGGCGGCCTCGGTCAGGCGGGCACGGCCCGGGTCGCGTAGAAGGCGACGGCGGAGGCCGCGGCGACGTTGAGCGAGTCGACTCCGGCGTCCATCGGGATGCGTACGTGGGCGTCGGCCGCGTCGAGTGCCCCGGCGGTGAGACCGTCGCCCTCCGTGCCGAAGACGAGCGCCAGCCTCTCGTGCCGCCGTGCGACGAGTTCGTCCAGAGTGATCGACCTGTCGCTGAGACAGAGCGCCGCGGTGGTGAAGCCGGCTTCGCGCAGCAGGCCGATGTCCTCGGGCCAGGACGCCAGGCGGGTCCACGGCACGTGGAAGACGGACCCCATCGAGACCTTGACCGCCCGCCGGTAGAGCGGGTCGGCGCAGCGGGGGGTGAGCAGGACGGCGTCGACGCCGAGTGCGGCCGCATTGCGGAAGGCCGCTCCGAGATTGGCGTGGTCGACGATGTCCTCGAACACGGCGACCCGCCGCACGTTCCCCCGCTCCGGGGACAGGAGCGTGCCGACGTCGGGCAGGGGCTTGCGCTGCATGGAGGCCAGGGCCCCGCGGTGCACGTGGTAGCCGGTGACACGCTCGGCGAGAGCGGGGGTGACCGCGTAGACCGGTGCGGTGGCCTCCTCGATCACATCGCGCATGACGTCGGTCCACTTGGCGGAGAGCAGCATGGAGCGCATCTCGTACCCGGCGTTCCCGGCACGCCGGATGACCTTCTCGCCCTCGGCGATGAAGAGCCCCTCGGCGGGTTCCCGTCGGCGCCGGAGCTCGACGTCGGTCAGGCCGGTGTAGTCGCCCAGGCGCGGGTCGTCCGGGTCGTCGACGGTGATGAGTTCAGCCACGGGGCGCTACTGCCTTGTCAGGTGGGGACGGTGTACGACGGTGCATCGGCGGGTCAGCCCTCGAGCGGTGCGGCCGGTTCCGTGCCGACGGCGACGACGTCGCCGATGACGATGACGGCCGGGGGCCGCACCTCTTCCGCGACGACCCGCTCGCCGACGTCGGCGAGGGTCGCGTCGACCCGGCGCTGAGCCGCGGTGGTGCCCTCCTGGACCAGGGCCACCGGGGTGTCGGGGGACTTTCCGTGGGCGATGAGGGCCTGGGAGATGGCGCCGATCTTGTCCACGGCCATCAGCAGGACCAGGGTCCCGCGCAGCTGCGCGAGCGCCTTCCAGTCGACCAGGGAACGCGGGTCGTCGGGTGCCACATGGCCACTGACCACGGTGAACTCGTGCGCGACGCCTCGGTGGGTGACGGGGATGCCGGCCGCTCCCGGCACGGAGATCGAGCTGGAGATCCCGGGGACGATCGTGCAGGAGATGCCCTCGGCGGCCAGGGCCTGCGCCTCCTCCATGCCACGGCCGAAGACGAAGGGGTCGCCGCCCTTGAGGCGGACCACGGATCTGCCTGCCTTGGCGTGGTCGATCAGCGCCTGGTTGATCGCCTCCTGTGCCATGTAGCGGCCGTACGGGATCTTCGCGGCGTCGATCACCTCGACGTGCGGCGGGAGCTCGTCGAGCAGGTCGCGCGGGCCGAGCCGGTCGGCGATGACCACGTCGGCCTCGGCGAGGAGACGACGGCCCCTGACCGTGATCAGGTCGGGGTCGCCGGGGCCTCCGCCGACCAGCGCGACGCCGGGGGTGTGGGTGCGGTGGTGCGGGGCGGCGAGGGTGCCGTCGCGCAGGCCCTCCACGATGGCGTCGCGGACCGCGGCGGAGTGCCGGGGGTCCCGCCCCTGCGAGGTGGTGGTGAGGACGGCGACCGTGATGCCCTCGCTGCGACCGGTGGCCGGCGTCCAGGCGGTGGCGGCCTCCGCGTCGTCGCTGCGCACACACCAGGTACGGGTGCGCTCCGCCTCGGCGGACGCGGCGTCGTTGGCGGCGGCGTCGGACGACGCGACGAGGGCGTACCAGGTGTCGGTGAGGTCGCCGTCCTGGTACCTGCGGCGCTCCCAGCGGATCTCACCGGTGTCGGCCATCGCCTCGACGGAGGCCGTCGCGGACGGGGAGACCAGAGTGATGTCGGCCCCGGCGGCGATGAGGGCGGGCAGCCGGCGCTGCGCGACCTGGCCGCCGCCGACGACGACGACGCGGCGCCCGTTCAGGCGCAGTCCGACGGGGTAGGCAGGGTGATCGTCATACTCGGCCATGGTCGTGCGGGCTCCTCGTGCAGGGTGCGGTGTGCTGCGGGCCGCTGCGGCGGTGGAGCGGCGGTGACGTGCGCGGAGTGAGGCGGTGACGCGTGGGACCACGATACGGGGTGGTGCGGGCGGGGGCCGGGGCGGTGTGGGCGGGCTCACCGCCCGCCGTGGCGGGCCTCCTCGGCCGTTCTGCGGCCGTGCGCCGGGCCCTGGGGGCGCACCCGGTCACCGCCGGGCGGGACCGAAGGGCGTCGGGGGACGCCCTGTCGGCAGAGCGTGCGTGCGAGGCCGGGGGTGCCCGGACGGGCCGGCCGGCGCGTCCGGGCACAGAGGTGGCTACTTCTCCGTGACACCCGCGGAGTCGAACGTCGCCACGTCGTGCATCGCGCGGGCCGCGCTCTGCACGATGGGGAGCGCGAGCAGTGCGCCCGTGCCCTCACCGAGGCGGAGGTCCAGGTCGACCAGCGGGCGCAGGCCCAGCTTGTTGAGGGCGGCGACGTGACCGGGTTCCGCGCTGCGGTGACCGGCGATGCACGCGGCGAGCGCCTCTGGGGCGATCGCCCGGGCGACCAGCGCCGCCGCGCCGGCACTCACGCCGTCCAGGATCACCGGCGTACGGAGCGAGGCGCCGCCCAGCAGGAAGCCGGCCATGGCCGCGTGCTCCAGGCCGCCGACCGCGGCGAGCACCCCGATCGGGTCTGCCGGGTCGGGCTGGTGCAACTCCAGGGCACGGCGGACCACATCGACCTTGCGGGCGTGCATCTCGTCGTTGATCCCGGTGCCGCGTCCGGTCACCTCCGCGGGGTCCATGCCGGTGTAGACACAGATCAACGCGGCGGACGCCGTGGTGTTGGCGATGCCCATCTCGCCGGTGAGCAGGCCCTTGTTGCCTGCCGCCACCAGGTCGCGCGCGGTCTCGATGCCCACCTCGATCGCGGCGAACACCTCTTCGCGGGTGAGGGCGGGGCCGGTGGTGAAGTCGGCGGTGCCCGGACGCACCTTCCTGGGCAGCAGACCGGGCGTCGCGGGGAGTTCGGCCGCCACACCGACGTCGACGACGCAGACCTCGGCGCCCACCTGGGCGGCGAAGGCGTTGCAGACGGCGCCGCCACCGAGGAAGTTGGCGACCATCTGGGCGGTGACCTCCTGCGGCCACGCCGTGACGCCCTGGGCGTGGACCCCGTGGTCACCGGCGAAGATCGCGACGGCGGCGGGCTCCGGGACGGGCGGGGGGCACAGCCGGGAGAGCCCGGACAACTGGGCGGAGATGATCTCCAGCATGCCGAGCGCGCCGGCGGGCTTCGTCATCCGCTTCTGGCGTTCCCACGCCTCTCCGAGCGCCTTGGCGTCCAGCGGGCGGATACCGGAGATGGTCTCCTGGAGGAGGTTGTGCGGCTCCTCGCCCGGCAGGGCGCGCCGGCCGTACGTCTCCTCGTGGACGACCCAGGACAGCGGGCGGCGCTTGGACCAGCCCGCCTGCATCAGTTCGGGCTCCTCGGGGAATTCGTCGACGTATCCGACGCAGAGGTAGGCGACGACCTCGAGGTGCTCGGGCAGGCCGAGCGCACGGACCATCTCCCGCTCGTCGAAGAAGCTGACCCAGCCGACACCGAGGCCCTCGGCGCGGGCGGCGAGCCACAGGTTCTCCACGGCGAGCGCCGAGGAGTACGGGGCCATCTGCGGCTGGGTGTGCCGGCCGAGGGTGTGGCGGCCGCCGCGGGTCGGATCGGCGGTGACGACGATGTTCACCGGTGTGTCGAGGATGGCCTCGATCTTCATTTCCTTGAACTGCCTGGCCCGGGCCTTGGGCAGCGACTTCGCGTACGCCTCGCGTTGGCGCTGCGCGAGTTCGTGCATGGAGCGGCGCGTCTCCGCGGAACGGATGACGACGAAGTCCCAGGGCTGCGAGTGACCGACGCTCGGCGCGGTGTGCGCCGCTTCCAGGACGCGGAGGAGTACCTCGTGCGGGATGGGGTCGCTGCGGAAGCCGTTGCGGATGTCGCGCCGCTCCCGCATCACCCGCAGGACGGCTTCACGCTCGGCGTCGTCGTAGCCGGGGGCGGGCGGGGGTGCTTGGACTTCGGCCGGGGGTGCTTCGACCTCGGCCGGCGTCGCGGCTTCGGCTTCGGCCGGGGCCGGTGGTGCTTCGACCTCGGCGACAGGCGCCGCGGCTTCGGCTTCGGCTTCGGCGGGGGCCGGGGGTGCTTCGACCTCGGCCGCCGTCGCGGCTTCGGCTTCGGCGGGCTCGGCCTCGGGCCCTTCCGCCGCTTCACCGATCGGGGCCTCTGCGGGAGAGTCCTCGCCCGGCGAGGGCACCTCGTCCGCCGGGTCCTCCACGGCCGGGGCCTCTGCTTCCAGGGGCTGGGCCTGCGCAGGTACGGCTTCCGGCATCACGGCATCCGGCGACTCGGCCGCGGGGGCATCGATGACCTCGGGTCCGGCACCCGGCTCCGAGGCCATCGGCTCCGGCTCCGGCCGGGCAAGGAGCTGGGGTTCTGCCTGCGGGACCGCGACCGGCTCGGCCACCGGTGCGGCGACGGCTTCGGGACCCGGCTCAGGCTCAACGACGTACTCGGGCTCGGGCTGGACCTCGGGCTGCTGGACGGCGACCGGTTCCGGCACCTCCAGCACCTCGGGCGTGGAAGGCACGGGCTCCGCCACGTCGGGCTCGGGCACGGGCTCGACGGCCTGCTCGGGCTCGGCGGCGGGCGCGACCGGCTCGGCCGTGGGCACCGGTGCGGGCAACGGGGTCTCCGGGACCGGGCCGTCCGCGGGGTCGAGCTGTCCCACCGGCTCGACCGGGGCTACCGCCTCGACGGGCGCCTCGACGGGCAGTGCGGCGGGAGCTTCGACCGGTACGGCGGCCAGGACCTCCGCGGGATACTCCTCGACGATTTCCGCCGTCGGCTCGACGGAAGCCTCCGGCATCACGGCGGCCACAGACTCCGGAGCGACCGTTTCTGCGGCCTCGACGGGAGCGGCCGGTGCGACGGGCTCGACCGCGAGGGCGGACGCCTCGGCCACGATCGGCTCAGCAGGCTGGGCCGGCACGGTGGGCTCGACGGGAGCGGCAGGCTCGACGGCTGCCTCCGGCACCGCCACCGGCTCGGGCTCGACGGACGGCTCGGGCGCGACAGCCGGCTCGGGCGCGACAGCCGGCTCGGGTGCGACGGCCGGCTCGGGTGCTCCCCAGGCGGGCGCGCCCTGGGGCGGGATCTCGCCCAGCTGCGGGCCCGGCAGCAGGGCCCCGTCCTCCGCCGGGACGAAGTACTCAGGATTGGGGGCCGGCGGTGCCGGGTGCCGCACGGGCATCGGGTTCTGCGGGCCGGCCGGTCCCCTGTCGGCGAGCGAGCGGACCACTCCGCCGGTGGGCGAGCCTCCGTAGGAGGGCGCCTCGGTGGACGCGGGGCCGCGGTGGAGCGGGCGCCGGGCGGGCGTGGCGGCCACCGGGACCTGCACCGGCGTGTGGGCCGGGATCCGTACGCCGTTGACGTCGGTCACCCCGCGCCCGTGCGTGCCGTTCACGACCTGGGCATGCGCGGGGAGGGACTGCTCGGGCAGGCCCGTGGGCGCTGCTGGAGCATCGCTCCACGCGCCCTGGGCCGCGGGCATCAGAAGGAGGTCGTCGTCCTCGGCGGTGTGCTCGGAGGGTCCGAGGTAGGTGTAGGCGTCCGGGGCGGGGACGCCCGGCTGCTCCACCATGCCTGCGTTCTCCGGCAGTCCCTCGCCCGGGATCTGGCCGGTGTCAGTCATGCGTACCCCTCGCCCATCGTCAGTGCTCCTTCGCCCTTCGCCCGGGATGCCCGAACCGCGGGACGCCGGTGCTCGTCAACAAGAACGAGCGGGCTCCCCGCGCGGCACGAAACGCGCGCGGAGGTGTACATTCTCGCGGCCGTTCGCCGCCGCGGCAGACAGTTCTGCCCCGGCTCGCTGTGGACTGCGCCACGTTGCGCGTCCCCCGGTTGTGCCGTACCACATCGCGGACCAAAACGGTCCACTTTTCCGGACATTGACGAACGAACCGCCGAACAGCCGGGCGCGGTACAACAATCGGTCAGCTTACCTCGCGCCCCCCGCGAAGGGTTCAGGGGGCGAGGTCGGAACGCACCGCGGAGAGCAGGAACACGACGGAGCGCTCGCGCTCCGCCCAGACCGCGGTGTCCAGTTCCACGGACTGGAGCAGCGCGCACTCGGCCTTGTACCCGTTCTCCAGGAGCGCCGCGCCCAAGGTCTCCGCCTCGTCACGGTTCGAGGCATGGGTGACGATGCGTTCCGGCCGCCGGTCGGCGACCGCCGTGACCACACGGGCCCCTCCCCCGCCGATCCGCACGACATCGGGCTCGGGCAGGCGTTCCAGAACGTGCGGCGCCGTGCCCCTGACGACCTGGACGCCCACCTGGAAGGTGCGGGCGGCGGCCGTCGTGCGCGCGCAGGCCTCGGGGTCGCTGTCCACGGCGAGCACCGCGGCACCGAAACGGGCCGCCTCCACGGCGAGGGCGCCGCTGCCGCAGCCGATGTCCCAGACCAGGTCACCGGTACGGGGCCCCAGGCGGGCCAGCTGCGCGGCGCGCAGGCCGGGTGACTCCCCTTCGCCGCCCTCGCCCGCGCCGCCGTACGACGCGGCGGGCAGGGCCCAGCCGCGGACGCCCTCGGGGTGGGCGGGTCGGCGGCCCGCGATCCAGGCACCGTTGGCGGTGGTCTCGGGGCCTCCGCCGAGGACGATGACGACATTGGGGTCGCGCCAGGTGTGGTCGGCCGTCTTGTCGGAGGTGAGGACGGTGACCCGCTCGCGTACGGTGCCGAGCTCCTCGCAGATCACGAAGGTGCGGTGGACGCCTTCGAGCAGCAGGGCGAGCTCGGCGGGGCCCGCTCCGGGGGACGTGAGTACGGCCACCTTGTGGTGGGCGCGGATGGCGTTGACGGCGCGGCGCAGGGTGCGCGGCTGGGCGACGACGATCTGCGCGTCGTCCCACGGCATCCCGGCGCGCGCGAAGGCGGTGGCGACGGACGACACGGCGGGTACGACCTCGACCTCGAGACCGTGTTCGGGCTTGTGCAGGGTGCGTACGACGCCGAAGAAGCCGGGGTCGCCGTCCGCGAGGACGACGGCGCTCCCGCGGTGGCCGGCGATCCTGCGGGCGGCCAGGTCGACGCTGCCGAGGCGGACGCGCTCGGCGCGCTCGGGCACTTCCGGGAGCTCGAGGTGGTGTGCGGCACCGGCGACGAGCGTGGCGGCCGAGAGCGCGGCCGTGGCCGCCCTGGTTAGTGGCGAGCCGTCCCAGCCGATCACCGTGACCCGGTCGGCCATCTCGTCAGTCTCCTGGTGTGTGAGCAGGCGGGGCCTCCGCGCGAGGGGGCGGAGCAAGGGTGAGCGTATCCGGTCCGTACCAACGCACCGCCGGGGGCTCCCGCAGCGTTGCGGGGAGGGTCAGTTCCAGTCGTTGTACGTACCGTAGCCGCCCGCGTCGGCCAGTTGCTCGGCGACGCCCTCCAGGTCCTCGGGAAGGAGCCCCCACACGATGAGGTCGGTCCGGATGTCGGTCCAGCCCCCGTCCTCGGTGGCGGTCCTGGCTATGCGGGCGTTGCGCAGGACCCCTTCACTGATGCAGCCCAGCTTCTGGGCGACCTGCTGCGAGGCGGTGTTCCCGGCGGGGGTGCGCAGTTCGATCCGCTCGAAGCCCTGGTCCCGGAAGAGCCACTCGGCGAGTGCCAGCACGCACTCGGTGGCGTATCCCTCCCCCCGCGCCCAGGGCGCGGTGATGTAGCGGACCTCGGTGGCCAGGGTGCGCCGGTCAGTGTTGAGGAGCCGCACCGAGCCGACGAGACGCTGGGTGAGGAACTCGGTGACGGCGAAGACGATGCCGTTGCCCTGGGTACGTTCGGCGGGCGCGATCCTGCGGACCCACCGTTCGGCGTCGACCTGGGTGTAGGGGTGTGGTGCGTCGGTCCAGGCGGTGACCAGCTCGTCGTTCATCATCTCGATGTACGCCGGTACGTCCGCCATGTCGAAGGGGCGCAGCACCAACCTGTCCGTGCTGATGGAGATGGACGGGAAGGTGGTAGTCATGCGCAGCTCCATGCCGAAGACCGTGTAAAGCCACCAGCATGCAGCATCGGACGGCGGACGCGCATGGCCGGGTCCGCACGGCGGAGCCCCGCACACCCTGGGTGGGGGTGTACGGGGCTCGTGCGGCAACTGGTGCCCGGGGGTCAGGACTTGGCGGGCTCCCCGAAGGCGGGGATGATCGAGCCCTTGTACGTGTCCTCGATGAACTTCTTGACCTCGTCGGAGTTCAGGAGCTTCGCGAGCTTCTGGACCCGGGGGTCGTCCTCGTTGCCCTCCTTGACGGCCAGGAAGTTGGCGTACGGGTTGCCGTCGGCCTTCTCCAGCACCAGGGAGTCCTGGCCCGGCTTCAGGTCGGCCTCGATGGCGTAGTTGCCGTTGATGACGGCGGCGTCGACGTCGTCCAGGGCGCGGGGCACGGTGGCGGCCTCGATCTCCTTGAACTCCAGGCCCTTCTTGTCCGTGATGTCGCTGAGCTTGGCGTTGGTGCCGACGCCGTCCTTGACGGTGATCAGCCCGTTCTCGGCGAGCAGCTGGAGTGCACGGCCCTCGTTGGTGGTGTCGTTCGGGACGGCGACCGTCTGGCCGGCCTTGATGTCCTTGACGTCCTTGACCTTCTTGGAGTAGAGGCCGAGGGGCTCGAGGTGTACGTCGACCACCGGGACGATGTGGGTCTTGTTCTTCTTGTTGAAGTCGTCCAGGTAGGGCTTGTGCTGGAAGAAGTTGGCGTCGACCTGGCCGTTCTCGGTGGCGGTGTTCGGCAGAACGTAGTCCGTGAACTCCTTGACCTCCAGCTTGAGGCCGGCCTTCTCCGCCAGGTTCTTCTTGACGTAGTTCAGGATGTCGGCGTGCGGCGTCGGGGACGCGGCGACGACGAGCGCCTTGGAGGTGTCCGCCTTGGCGCCGGTCTCGCCCTTGGAGGCCGGGTCGGAGTCCGTACCGCAGGCGCTGAGCCCGAGGGCGAGCGCGGCGGTGGCTGCGGCGGCAGCGGTGATCTTGATGTTCTTACGCACGAAGAGTGCCTCTTTCCGGTGGTGAAGGTGGTGCGCCCGGACAAGGAGTTCGGGCTTCTGTGGGGGAGGTCAGGAGGTGGTGCGGCCCCGGCGGGCCAGCAGGCGCACGGCCCCGTCGCCGATCAGCTGGACCACGGTCACGATGACGATGAGCAGCACGACGGTGATGAGCATGAACTGGTTGTCGAAGCGCTGGAATCCGTAGGTGACGGCCTTGGAGCCGAGTCCTTCGCCGCCGACCGCGCCGGCCATCGCGGAGTAGCCGATGAGCACGATGACGGTGGTGGTGACGCCGGAGACGAGCGAGGGAAGCGCCTGCGGCAGCAGGACCTTGCGGACGATCGTCGGGATGGATCCGCCCATGGACTGGACGGCCTCGACGAGCCCGTGGTCGACCTCGCGCACCGCTGTCTCGACGAGCCGCGCGAAGAAGGGGATGGCACCGATGGCGAGCGGGACGATCATCGCGGACGGGCCGATGAAGGTGCCGACGACCCAGGTGGTGAAGGGGATCAGGGCGATCAGCAGGATGATGAAGGGAAGGGAGCGGCCGATGTTCACGATCACGCCGATGACCTTGTTCACCACCGTGTTCTGCAGCAGTCCGCCCTTGTCGGTGAGGACGAGCAGAATGCCGAGCGGCAGCCCGCCGACGACGGTGACGAGGGTGGACCAGAGCACCATGTAGAGGGTGTCGACGGTTCCCTGCGAGAGCAGTGGCTGCATTTCGGACCAGGTCACTTCGCCACCTCCTTGGTGATCGCGGCGGGGGTCTGCACGGGGATGCCGGTGGTGCCGGCAGGGCTGTCGGTCACGGTCTCGGCCTGGAGTCCCTGCTCGCGCAGGAAGCCGATCGGTACGACGTTCTCCTCGAAGCCGCCGGGCAGCTCGATGCGCATGCGGCCGATCTGCTTGCCGCCGACGGTGTCCATCGCGGCACCGAGGATCGAGATGTCGATGTTGTACGTCCGGGAGAGCTGCGAGATCACCGGCTGGGCCGCGGCCTCGCCGTGGAACGTGACGTCGACGACGGTGGAGCCGGGACCGGAGGCGGTCCCGCCGACCGGGAACAGTTCGTGGGCCAGTTCGGAGCCGGGCGTGGCCAGCAGCGAACCGACGGTGCCCGACTCGACGATGCGCCCCTTCTTCATCAGTGCCGCGGAGTCGCAGACGGTCTTGACGACGTCCATCTCGTGCGTGATGAGCAGGACGGTGAGGCCGAGCTCCTGGTTGAGGTCGCGCAGCAGCTGCAGGATGGAGCGGGTGGTCTCGGGGTCGAGCGCGGAGGTCGCCTCGTCGGAGAGGAGCACCTCGGGGTCGCCGGCGAGGGCGCGGGCGATGCCGACGCGCTGCTTCTGGCCCCCGGACAGCTGACCGGGGTACGCCTTCGCCTTGTCGGAGAGCCCCACGAGGTCGAGGAGTTCGAGCGCCTTGCGGGTGCGCGCCTGTCCGGAGAGCCCGAGGATCTCAAGGGGAAGTTCGACGTTGTCCCGTACGGTGCGCGAGTCCAGCAGGTTGAAGTGCTGGAAGACCATGCCGATACGGCTGCGCGCCCGGCGGAGGTCCTTGCCGGCGCGGCGGCCCCGGCCCGCGAGGGCCGTGAGGTCCTGGCCGGCCACCGTCACGGTGCCCGAGGTGGGGCGTTCGAGGAGGTTGACGCAGCGGATGAGGGAGGACTTGCCGGCGCCGCTCTGTCCGACGACGCCGTAGACCTCGCCCTCGCGGACGTGCAGGTCCACGCCGTCCAGGGCGGTGACCTCACGGCCGCGTGACTGGTAGACCTTCGTGAGGCCCGAAGTGGTGATCACAGGGTTTCCGTCACTGTCGAGTGCACGGCGCGGTGTCCGCCGGGCACGGGGCATTCGGCTGGTGAGACTTCTGTCGGTGGCGACCGGTGGGAGTCTCGGCATGGACCGGCCCTCGGCGGAGCCGTCGGGCGGGGCATGGCCGGGGCCGGCTCGGTCCGCTGGGTGCGGACGGCGCGGGCTCGGTCTCGCTTCGGGGCGCGAGGCTCGGGCAGGGGCCCTCAGAAGGCGCGCATTCGACACATACAACGAGCACCGGGCGTCGTGATCGCCTCGGTCGCAGGGCTGCGGTAGCTCGTCGTGGTCATGGGCCAAGTAAAACAGACGTAACGTCCCGGCGACCCACCGCGTCCGCATAGCGGACAGCCGTGGACGCGCCTGGCCGGGAATTCGTGCCCCGCCGCACACTGCCCTGACCTGCGAAGACGCGACCCGGTCCGAGAACCGCACCACCGGCGGCCCGATCATGCCGTGCTCGCCCTGTGGCAAAGGCCACGATCGCCGGGCGCCCTCCCGCGCACACACGCCGTCCGGGGCCGCACGCGGCGGCGCCGCCCGCCCGTAATACCCTCGCCTCATGCTTGATGCCCTGACGATCGCGGTCGCCGTGACCGCGCTCGCCCTCGCCGCCTGGTGCGGAATCGCCGCCTACCGGGACCAGCCCACCAAGGACTGGCACTTCATCGGCATGGCGGTCGTCTCCGTGCTGGCTCTTGCACAGCTGCTCGTGGGAATCGTGCAGCTGGCGCGCGGCGAGCGGCCCGACCAGGGCATGACGATCTTCATCGCCTATCTGATCGGCGCCTTCGCGTCGGTGCCCGCGGCGGGCTTCCTGTCACTGTCGGAGCGGACCCGCTGGGGTTCGGTGACGGTGTCGGCCGGCGCGGTCGTGCTCGCCGTACTCGAAGTGCGGCTCTACGACATCTGGGGAAACTGACCGTGAGCGACACCGACCGCACAAAGGCCCACGCCTCCCCGGCCCCCGGGCACGACGCCCCCCGACAGACCCAGCGGTTCGAACTCGGCTCCGGGCCGGGCCGGGTACTGGTCTGGTTCTACGGGGTGTTCACCGTGGCCGCCGCGTCCCGCTCGATCGTCGAGATGATCCTGGACTTCGGCAGGGCACCACTCGCGTACGTCCTCTCGGCCGTCGCCGCCGTCGTGTACGGCTTCATCACGTACTCGCTGGTGCGGGGCGGGGAGAAGGCGCGCAGGGCGGCTCTGGTGTGCTGTGCCGCCGAGCTCGCGGGAGTGCTGGTCGTCGGCACCTGGACGCAACTGGAGCCGTCCGCCTTCCCGGACAGCACGGTGTGGTCGGGGTTCGGCATGGGCTACCTGTTCATCCCGGTGATCCTGCCGGTCACCGGGATGATCTGGCTGCGCCGCGCACGGAACGCCTGACACCGGGCGTCGCGGGAGTCGTTCAGGCGCTCGCCGCGTAGGCCGACGCGGTGGCGTCCTTCTCGAGCAGGACCAGCCGCACACCGTCGTCCCCGGTGGCGTCGCCCACCCGGGCGTAGCCGGCCTTGCGGTAGAGCCGGAGGTTGCCTTCGCTGCGCTCCCCCGTGTGCAGCCGGAAGCGGGTGGCCGAACGCCCGTCCGCCAGGCCGGATTCCGCGGCGCGCAGGAGGCGGGTGCCCAGGCCGTGGTTGCGGAGCCGTGGGTGGACGCAGAGCTTGCCGATCCGGCCGGTGCCGTCCGTGTCGGTGAAGCCGCGCACCGAGCCGACGACTTCGTCGCCGAGCCGCGCCACGAACACCACGTCCGTGCCGACTTCGTCCCGTACGGAGTCGAGGGTCTGGACGAGCGGGCCGATCCGGTAGTTGCCGTAGAGCTCCGCCTCGCTCTGGAAACAGAGGTACTGGAGTCTGAAGATCTGCTCGACGTCCTGTGCCGTCGCCGCCGAGATGGTCACACTCATGCCCATGTGTGCATGCCTCCCGCTCACCTGATCCGCCGGTTGTCTACCGCTCCTTTCCCCAGGGTTCAGGAGCTACAACCTCCGCCGCGAGCATTCTGCGCAGACATCCGAGGCATCGGGAACGCATGGGGCCCAAACTGCCCTGTGACATACCCAACTCCCCCGCGATCTCACGGTATGTCGGATCGTGGGCGGCCAGCATCGCCTCGAGTAACCGCGGGCATCTGCCGGGCAGCCGGCCCACCGCGACGCGCAGCGCCCGGCGTTCGTCGGCCCCCACCGTGATCCGCTCGGGGCAGCCGGCCCAGTCTCCCGGGGGCTCACCGCCGGCGTAGGCACGCTCGCGCCGCGCCCTGCGGCGGGCCACGCGCGCTTCCGCCCGCACGGCCGCGCGGACCCAGCGGGCAGGATCGGGGGGCGCCTCCGGGCCGGGCCGGCGCTCCAGCAGCCGTAGCCACACCGCCTGTTCGAGGTCCGCGGCCTCGACCCCGGCCGCCTGTGCCTCGGCTGCCGCCTCCGCGCGCACCAGCGCGTACAGGGCGTGGACGATCTCGCGTCCCCGGCCGCCCGCCCCTTCGGCCGGAGCCGTGGGTACATGATCAAGAAGAGTCATGCCCCGTCAACGCTCCCTGAGTGCGGCGGGTTGCCGCACACAGGGAGCTCCACCCGACCGGGGCATGCGGACCGGACCGCTGACGCTCCCTGCCCGGGACGAGCCCCCGGCCTCGCCCGGGCAGCGACCTCGGCCCCGGAGGGCCGGTTCGCGCCTCAGCTCTTGGCGAAGTCGGCGGCTGCGATCAGCGCGGTGTCGGGGTTGTCGGAGAAGATCCCGTCGATTCCCGCCTCGAAGTACACCCGGAGAGCGCCGAACACGTCCCCGTACGCGTTGGGATCCGTGCCGCGCCGGAAGTCCGCGGGCAGGAAGGTGTTCTCGTTGCGCATCGTGTAGGGGTGCAGGACCAGGCCCCGTGCGTGCGCGTCCGAGACCAGGGCCGTCGGGGTGGTCAGCCGGCCGGCGCCGTCCCTGGGGATGACCAGGTCCAGCGTGGGGCCGATGCCCTGGGCGAAGGACGCGATCCACTTCAGCCCCGCGGGCTCGACCAGATCGGCGACGGTGCGGGGGTCACCGGACTCCACGAAGTCCCAGGGCCGTTCCTTCGGTCCGGACAGCAGGACGACACGCGGGGTGGCGACGAGCTTCGACAGCCGCTGCATCGAGGTCGGCTCGAAGGACTGGAGGATGAGCGCGGAGTCCGCCCGGTGCCGGCCGTGGCGGCGCAGCAGCTTGGCGAGGGGTTCCTCCAGGCCGAGTCCGAGACCCCCGAAGTAGGAGGGGTGCTTGGTCTCGACGTAGAGCCATACGGGCCTGCCGCGCCTGCGGCCCTCCTTGTCGGCCCAGCGCAGGACCTCCTCGAAGGTGGGGATCTCCCAGCGGCCGTCGTACAGCGTGTTCTCCTGGCGGTTGCCGGGGATGCGCTCCTTCGCCCGGAGGGTCTTCAGCTCGGCGAGGGTGAAGTCCTCGGTGAACCAGCCCGTGAGCGAGACCCCGTCCACCTTCTTCGTGGTCCGGCGGCTCGCGAACTCGGGGTGCTCGGCGACATCCGTGGTGCCGGTGATGTCGTTCTCGTGACGGCAGACCAGGTGGCCGTCCTTGGTGGGCACGAGGTCCTGCTCGACGATGTGCGCACCCATGTCCAGGGCCAGCTGGTAGGAGCCGAGGGTGTGCTCGGGGCGGTAACCGCTGGCGCCCCGGTGGCCGATGACCGTGGGCACGGGCAGGTCGCGGTACGAGCCGTGCCCGCCGCCGCGCGCGTCGGGCGCGCCACGCCCGGCGGCTTCGGCCGTGCCGGGCAGTCCGAGGGCGGCCGTGCCGAGGACGGCCGCCCCCAGCAGGGTCCGCCGACCGGGTGCAGTCTGCGCGCGCTCTGTCATGAATGCTCCTCGGATGTGATGTCCGGCACCTTCGGGGGAGGCTTGATCGTAGGCAGCTACGCCATCGGTGGGGCAGCCCGTGGACGAACATGGCGGAAACACACGTCAACACTGCGTATCCGGTCGGTGAACCCGATGTGCGCGGAGGCGGTACCCGCGAGTATCGTCCTCACCTGCACAGACCCTCGCGATTTCCCGCCACGGCCGCCCGGCCACGACACCGGAGGATGCGTTGTCCCGACTCACGGTCATCAAGGCAGTGCTCGGACCGATCCTGCGCCTGCTCTTCCGGCCCCAGGTGGAAGGCGTCGAGAACATCCCGGGGACCGGTCCGGTGATCCTCGCGGGCAACCACCTGACGTTCATCGACTCGATGATCATGCCCATCTGCTGCGACCGGCCGGTGTTCTACATCGGCAAGGACGAGTACGTCACCGGCAAGGGCCTCAAGGGCCGGCTGATGGCCTGGTTCTTCACGGGCTGCGGGATGATCCCGGTGGACCGGGACGGTGGCCGCGGCGGCGTCGCGGCGCTGATGACGGGCCGCCGGGTGCTGGAGGAGGGCAACGCCTTCGCCATCTACCCCGAGGGCACCCGTTCCCCCGACGGCCGCCTCTACCGTGGGCGTACGGGTATCGCGCGGCTCACCCTGATGACGGGTGCCCCGGTCGTGCCCTTCGCGATGATCGGCACGGACAAGCTGCAGCCGGGTGGCGCCGGGCTGCCCCGCCCGGGCAAGGTCACGGTCCGCTTCGGCGAGCCGATGGAGTTCTCCCGCTACGAGGGCATGGACCGCGACCGCTACGTCCTGCGGGCGGTGACGGACTCCGTGATGGCCGAGGTGATGCGTCTCTCGGGCCAGGAGTACGTCGACATGTACGCCACGAAGGCGAAGGCGGCCTGAGCCGGACGGGGTGGAGTCCGGTGCGGCGCCGCCGCACCACTCACTCGTCGGGGATGATCCCCTCCTCCAGCCTCTGGTCACGCAGCAGGAACCACGCGGCGACCGCGGTCGCGAGCAGCACGACGGCACCGACCGCAGCCGAGACCCGCAGACCGTTGACGAAGGCCTCCTGGGCGGCGACGACGAGTTCGTCCGCCTGCTGCGCCGGGAGGCGCGCGGCCGTCTCCACGGCTCCCCCCAGCGACTCGTGGGCCGCCGTCGCGGCCGCGGCCGGGATGCCCTCGGGGGTCCCGAAGCCCTTGTAGACACCGGTGACGATGGACCCGAGCAGCGCGATGCCGAGGGCGGCACCGAGCTCGTACGCCGTCTCGGACACCGCTGACGCCGAGCCCGCCTGCTCCTTCGGGACGCTGGAGAGGATGACGTCGGAGGTGACGGTGAAGGCGAATCCCGCGCCCACGCCCACCACCAGGAGCAGCACCCCGATCAGGGGGTAGGCGGTCTCCTTGTGGATCACCGTGACCACCGCGAGCGACACGCCGATGGCTCCGAGCCCGACGGCGACCACGGAGCGCACGGAGTAGCGCCGCGCCACCCTTCCCGCCAGGAGCCCGGCCGTCACCGCGCCGACGGCCGCGGGCAGTTCGGCGAGACCGGCCTCGAGCGGGCCACGCCCCTGGACCAGTTGCAGGAACTGGGAGAGGAAGAAGACGATCCCGGACAGGCCGAGGATGGTCAGCAGGTCGGCGAGGACCGCGCCGGAGAAGCCCCGGTGATGGAAGAGCCGCATGTCCAGCAGTGGCGCGGGAAGCTTCAGCTGACGGCGCACGAACCAGGTGAGCGCCAGCGCCCCGCCTACGGCAGCCACACCGTTCTCCCAGCTCAGACCATGTGCGGCCGCCTCCTTGATCGCGTACACGATGCCGATCATGCCGACCAGCGAGAGCCCCACACTGAGCAGGTCCCAGGGGCCAGGTGCCGGGTTCTTCGATTCCGGGATCATCTTGATCCCCACGACGACGAGTACCGCCATCACGGGCAGGTTGATCAGGAAGACCGAGCCCCACCAGAAGTGCTCCAGCAGGAGCCCGCCGACGACCGGGCCGACGGCGGCGCCCGCCGCCGCCATCGCGCCCCAGATGCCGACGGCGAGGCTGCGTTCGCGCGGGTCGTGGAAGAGGTTGCGGATCAGGGCGAGCGTGGACGGCATCAGGGTGGCACCGGCGACACCGAGCAGGGCCCGGGCCACGATCATCATCTCGGGGGTCGACGCGTAGGCGTTCAGCACGGAGACCGCCCCGAAGGCCGAGGCGCCGGTCAGCAGCAGCTTCTTCCGGCCGATGCGGTCGCCGAGGCTGCCCATGGAGACCAGGAGGCCGGCGATGACGAACGAGTAGACGTCGCCGATCCAGAGCAGCTGGGTGCCGGTCGGTTCGAGATCCTCGCTGAGGAACGGGGTGGCCAGGCCGAGGACGGTGGCGTCGACGGCGACCAGCAGCACGGCCAGGACAAGGACGGTGAGGGCGACCCACCGGCCCGGATGGTGCTGTTCGCCCGTGACGCCCGCCCTCGAAAAGGTGCTGCTCATTTCTCCACGCTCCGGCGTGCTCCGCCCAGGAGCAACTCGACGATCATGTACGGGAAGTCCTGCGAGGCGACCCGGCCCGCCTGCACGGACCAGGCGCAGCTGCCGATCAGGCCGTACAGGGCCTCGGTCAGCCAGGCCGGGGTGAGGTCGATGCGGAACTCTCCGCGCTCCTGGCCACGCCGGAAGAAGGCCGCCACCCGGGCGTCGAGACGGCTCCAGCCCTCGTTGACGTGGTCGCCCTCGAACAGCTGGTTCTCGGTGACGAGGAAGGACAGCAGCCCAGCGCCGGGCTGAACGGCAGTGATCAGCCGCCGCAGCCCCTCCTCGGCGGCGCCCTCCTCGAGTCGGGCCGCGTCCAGAGCGGCTTCGAACTCCTGGATGCCGAGGTTCTCCAGCGCCCCGATCAGGGCATCGCGCCCCGCGAAGTGCCGGTGCAGGGTGGCGCGGCCGATGCCGGCCGCCCGTGCGACCTCGTCCATGGTCGCCGTGGACTTCCGGGTCAGCAGCGCGGCGGCGCTCCGCAGCACCTGCTCACGATCAAGTGTCATGAGACGACATTAGCCCACTTGAGACGCCGGCGTCTCATAGCGCTGTTCGCGTCGAGCCCTTGCGACGTACGCGCCGGCCGCCCCGTCCGGAGCCGGTACGCCGGCACGCTCGTCGCCAGGGGGCCGGCGGGGCACCATGGCGCCATGAAGCCGCTGCTGCTGATCGACATCGACGGTCCGCTCAACCCCTATGCGGCGCTGGCCCTCCCCACCGCCCCTGAGGGCTACACGCGCCACCGGACGCGGCCGACGGGGTGGACGACGGGAGTGCCCCTGCCCGTGCTGCTCAGCCCCGGCCACGGCGACGAACTGCTGGCTCTCGCCGACCGGTACGAACTCGTCTGGGCGACCACCTGGAAGGACGAGGCGAACGAGTGGGTCGGTCCCCGCATCGGGCTGCCCCCGCTGCCGTACATCGACTGGCCCGCGATGCACGCGGTCACGGCGGACGGGACGTACTGGAAGACGCGGTACGTCGTCGACTACGCGGACGGACGTCCGTTCGCCTGGGTGGACGACGAGATCACGGACCTCGACACGGCCTGGGTCGCAGCCCACCACCCGGGGCGGGCCCTGCTGCGGCGGATCAACCCCTGGGTGGGGCTGGTGCGGGCGGACTTCGAGGTGCTCGCGGACTGGGCGTGAGCGGGCGGAGCCGGGCGCGCGGGGCGCGCCCCGCGCGGGCCTGCCGGCTCAGGTCCAGGGCAGCGAGGCCCGGTGGCGCCAGTAGGCCTCCGGCTCCTCCACCAGGGCGGCGAGCCGGTCCAGCCGGTCCGGGTCCAGGTCGAGCAGCGGCGCGTGCAGATTGGCCGCCAGCTGGGTGACGGTGACCGCGCCGGACAGGACGACTCCGGCCCACGGCTGCTGGAGCACCAGCGCCAGGGCGACGGCGTCCGCGTCCAGTCCGGCGTCGGCGCCGATCTCCCGTACGACGGCGGGCGCCTCCGTCCCGGCGAGCCGCCCGTTGGCCATGGCCTCCTTCACGATCACGGTGAGTCCCGCGTCGTGCGCCTCGGCGAGCGCCGCTCCGGCGGAGGTCTCCAGGGCGTTGTAGGTGGCCTGGACGGTCCGGAAGAGGGGCTCACCGTCCACGGTCACGGCGAGGGCGGCCCGGATGGCGTCGGCCTGTCCGGGGCCGCTCGCGGAGAAGCCGACCGTGGTGCCTCCCGCCGCCAGCTCGGCGAGACGCGCGTGCAGGCCCTTGTCGCTCAGCGCGGGGCTGTCTGCGGTCACCGAGTGGACCTGGTAGAGATCGAGCCGGTCGTCGAGCAGTGCAGCCGTCTCGTCGCGCTGACGTTCGAAGGCGGCGAGTCCGTGGTCCTTCACCTCGTGCGTCTCGGCGTCCACGCGCCAGTCGCCGGTGTAGGTGTAGCCCCACTTGCTCCCGATGACCACATCCGTGACGTCGGGACGGATGGCCAGCCACTCGGCGAGGAACTCCTCGGCGCGACCGTAGGAGCGTGCGGCGTCGAAATAGCGCACGCCCTGGGCGTAGGCCGCGTCCAGGAGTTCGTGGGTGCGGGCGCGCAGCGCGTCCACGCCGCGGTCGCCGGGCAGATCGCGGTCACGGTGCGGGGTGATGTAACCGGGCCTGCCGACGGCGGCCAGGCCGAGCCCGATGTGGGAGGTCGGGGTGGTCGCTCGGTTCAGGCGGGCGAAGGGCATCGCGGGCTCCTCTGGGTCGGTTCCGAACGCCTTCCCGTCAACGTAGCCCGCGATGCGTGCGAATCATCCGCGCGCGGTCGCCCAGGCGTGCTGCGTCACCAGGTCGGCCTTCACCTCGGCCAGCTGGACCGCGACAGCCGAGGGGGCCGTCCCACCGCGGCCGTCGCGGGAGGCGAGTGCGCCGGGAACGTTCAGGACGGTGCGCACCTCCGGGGTGAGGTGCTCGGAGATCTTCGCGAACTGCTCGTCCGTCAGCTCGTCGAGCTCGATGCCCTGCTGTTCGCAGACCTTCACGCACTCGCCCGCGACCTCGTGCGCCACCCGGAAGGGGACGCCCTGCTTGACGAGCCACTCGGCGATGTCGGTGGCGAGCGAGAATCCGGCCGGGGCCAGTTCCTCCATGCGCTCCCGGTTGACGGTGAGCGTAGCCATCATTCCGGTGAAGGCGGGGAGCAGGACCTCGAGCTGGTCGCAGGAGTCGAAGACCGGCTCCTTGTCCTCCTGGAGGTCGCGGTTGTACGCCAGCGGAAGGGCCTTCAGGGTCGCCATCAGCCCTGTCAGGTTACCGATGAGGCGGCCGGACTTGCCCCGGGCCAGCTCGGCGATGTCCGGGTTCTTCTTCTGCGGCATGATCGAGGAGCCGGTGGAGAAGGCGTCGTGGAGGGTGACGAAGGAGAACTCCTTCGTGTTCCAGATGATGATCTCCTCGGCGATCCGGGAGAGGTTGATGCCGATCATCGCGGTGATGAACGCGAACTCGGCGACGAAGTCCCGGGACGCGGTGCCGTCGATGGAGTTGGCGACGGAGCCGTGCTCGAAGCCGAGGTCGGACGCGACGGCCTCCGGGTCGAGCCCGAGGGAGGACCCGGCCAGCGCACCGGAGCCGTACGGGGAGACCGCGGTCCGCTCGTCCCACTGCCGCAGTCGCTCGGCGTCCCGGATCAGGGGCTGCACATGGGCCAGGAGGTGGTGGGCGAAGAGGACGGGCTGCGCGTGCTGGAGGTGCGTACGGCCGGGCATGGCCACGTCCGGGTGCGCCTCGGCCAGCCCCACCAGGGCGTCCTGGAGTTCGGTGATCAGCCCGCCGATGATCCGGGCGTGGTCGCGCAGGTACATGCGGAAGAGCGTGGCGACCTGGTCGTTGCGGGACCGGCCCGCACGCAGCTTCCCGCCGAGGTCCGGGCCCAGGCGCTCCAGGAGACCGCGCTCCAGTGCGGTGTGCACGTCCTCGTCGGCGATGGTGCCGGTGAACGAACCGTCGGCGACGGCGGCTTCGAGCGCGTCGAGTCCGGCGATCATGCGGGTCAGCTCGTCCTCGGTGAGCAGCCCCGCCGTGTTGAGGACACGCGCGTGGGCGCGGGAGCCCGCGATGTCGTACGGCGCGAGCCGCCAGTCGAAGTGGACGGAGGCGGACAGCTTGGCCAGCGCCTCGGCGGGGCCGTCGGCGAAACGGCCGCCCCAGAGGCGTACGTCGCTGTTGCCGGTGCCGTTGCTCACTGCGTGCTCCTCGGGAGTGCAAGGGGTGGGTGTGCGACCGCCTCCCCGGCGCGAGAAGGGAAGGCGGTGGTGACGCCGTGGATCGGACGAGGCCGCGCGCCAGGCCACGATCTTCGAGGACGAGGTATAACTATGCAGTCCACCGTATGCTTTGTCAAAAGTGCTGGTGGGAGAAGTGCGTGATCCCTACGCTGGCCCCATGCGGAACCTCGTCCCCCTGTCCCCCACGCTGTACCTCCCGCCCCGGGACCGTCTCCTGCTCGGTAAACCTCTGGCCGCCGCCCTGGACACGTCCGACCCGGAGGCCTGGGTGGACCTCGACCGGCAGATATCGATCGCGGCCGCGTGGCGGAGCGGGGTCATGCCGCTGCGGTCCCTGCTCCGCAAGCGGCACGCCGACGGGCACGGGTCGGTCGACTGGGCAGCCGCTCCCCGCTGGGACGAGGAGGCCCGCGACGTCACCTGGTCGCGGTTCCCGCCCTCAGAGACGGAGACCGCGCTCGTCCTCTGCCACGACCGGTGGCAGGCACGGGAGGCGGCCCTGGCCTTCGCTCCAGGACGGCCGGCCCTCCTTCCCCTGCTGCTGGTCCGCTGTGCCGACTCGCGGCGGCGGGTACGGGAGCGGGCCCGCCGGGTACTGGGGGCGGCCCTGGACGGACCGGAGGCACCGGCGTCGGAGCTGGTGCCCCTGGCCCTGCGTCTGACTCTGCGCCCGCACGGCGACTGGGCCCTGGAGCGGGTGCTGGACGCGGCGGGACCCCTGCCGCCCGCGCTCACGTCCCGGCTCTGCGCGAGCCCGCTGGCCCGGGTCCGGATCCTCGGCGTACGGCTGTCGCTGGAGCGGGGGCTCCTCACACCCGCCGGGCTCACCGAACTCGCCCTCACCGCCCCGGACCGGGCTGTCCGCCACCTGTGTACCGGCGCGCTGCTGGCCGCAGTCCACGCAGGTGACCCGGAGCGTCTCCTCGACCCGCTACTCACCGCCTCCTCCGCCGTGGCGCGGTCCTCCGCGGTGATGGCACTGCATCGGGCGGGCCGTTGGCAGGAGGCCGCGCTCCACCTGGCGGATCCGTCGGCCAGGGTGCGTTCCGCCGCCCGCCTGGTCCTGCGGATGGTGGGCCGCGACACGCAGGACCTCTACCGCGCGCTGTGCGCCGACCCCGCCGCGCCCGGCCTCGCGCCGGGGGCCCTGTTCGGCCTGGCGGAGTCCGGAGTACCGGATGCGGCGGCCCTCCTGAGGCCGCTGATGGCACACCCTAAGGGCCCGGTGCGGACAGCGGCACTCGCCGCCCTGCGCATGCGCGACGCGATCTCCCCCGACGAGCTCATGGCCGCCATGGACGACCCGCATCCTCCGGTGGTGCGCACCGCCCGCAAAGCCCTCGTGCCCTACGTCCTGCTCGTCCCGGAGGAGTGGCTGGCCGGCCTGGTGGCCCCGGGCCGCCCCCGGCACGTACGGCGGTCCGGCCTGCGCCTGCTCTGCGCCCACAGCCTCGCCCTGCGCAAACGCGTGCTGGTCCCGTTGGAGGAGGACGAGGACCCCGAGGTCGCCCACGAGGCGCAGCGCGCCCGCTACGAGCCCCTGCCGCCCGCCGGTTCCGGTGGTTGAAACCCACTACCGGCGACGGCGTCCGCCGATGGAGAATTCGCCCATGGGAAAAACGCATGAGCGTATCGACGGACGGCTGCGCACCTTCATCGAGGAGCAGCACATCTTCTTCACCGCCACCTCGCCCCTGGACTCCGACGGCACGGTCAATCTCTCGCCGAAGGGCGTCGACGGTTCCTTCGCCGTCATCGACGAACGGACCGTGGCCTACCTGGACTTCGCCGGCAGTAATGCGGAGACCATCGCCCATCTCCGTGAGAACGGCCGCATCACCCTGATGTGGTGCGCCTTCCAGGGACCGCCGAACATCGTCCGGGTGCACGGCCGCGGGGAGCCGGTCTTCCGCGACGACCCCCGGTTCCCCGGTCTCCTCGCCCGCTTCCCCACCGTCGACCCGACCGCGCACGGGCTGCGCGCGATCATCGTGGTGAGCGCTGAACTGATCCGGGACACCTGCGGATACGGGGTGCCCTTCATGGCGTACGACGAGGACCGGACCCTGCACGCCGACCGCTTCCGGCGTGAGGACGACGCGAGCCTGAGCGCGTACTTCGGGAAGAAGGACCACATCGCCACCAGCATCGACGGGCTGCCGGGGCTTCCTCTGCCGCTGCCCGGCCTGCCCGCACCGGCGTCCGGCGGGTAGTCGCCGGCCGGGCGTACGGCACTGGGCCGTACGGAGCAGGCGCGGTGGGGCGGTTCCGGCACGGCCCGTACGGTCCGGAGCATGCGCAGATCCCTGCTGACCCTGTCGGTCCTGCTCGTGCTGGTGTCGCTCGGGGCGCGGCCCGCACAGCCGCCACCCCTTCCGCACCGGCTGGCCGACACGGGCGGCGGCAGTCAGCTGATCACCGCCGAGGCCCCCGCCGCGGATTCCACCACGGGCACGGTCACCTGGTGGGACCGGCGGTGGGGGACGTGGGTGGCGACGGGTTCGGCGCCGGCCCGCTTCGGCGCGAACGGCCTCGCCGAGGGCGCCACCCGTGCACAGGGCACGAACACCACTCCCACCGGCCTCTACGACCTGCCGTACGCCTTCGGCACCGAGGCCGCCCCGGCGGGGACCCGCTATCCGTACCGCAGGGTCAACGACCGCTCGTGGTGGTGCCAGGACAACGCGTCCCGTGCGTACAACCGTTGGGTGGAGCCGCTCCCGGCCCACTGCAGGGCGGGCGAGGCCGAGCACCTGGTCGCGTACCGCACGCAGTACGCCCGTGCGCTCGTGATCGGCTTCAACTACGACCGGCCGGTACGGGGCAGGGGCGCCGGGATCTTCCTGCACGTCGACGGGAAGGGTGCGACCGCCGGCTGTGTGTCCGTGCCGGCGGCGGCCATGGACCGGATCCTGGCCTGGGCCGACCCGGTCCGCCGGCCTCACATCGCGGTCGGTACGGCGTCCGGGCCGACCGCGATCACCCGCTACTGACGGCCGCTCAGCGGTCGTTCTGGGCCAGCCGCAGGAGGTGGTCGGCCAGCGCCTGGCCACCCTTCGGGTCACGGCTGATCAGCATCAGTGTGTCGTCCCCGGCGATCGTGCCGAGGATCGCCTGGAGCTCGGCCTGGTCGATGGCCGAGGCGAGGAACTGTGCGGCGCCCGGAGGCGTGCGCAGCACCACGAGGTTGGCCGAGGCCTCCGCCGAGATGAGCAGCTCGGCCGAGAGCCTGCGCATCCGCTCCTCCTTGGCGGACCCGCCGAGCGGTGCCTGCGGAGTGCGGAAACCGCCCTCGCTCGGCACCGCGTAGATCAGCTCGCCGCCGGTGTTGCGGATCTTCACCGCGCCCAGCTCGTCCAGGTCGCGTGAGAGCGTCGCCTGAGTGACGCTCAGCCCGTCGTCGGACAGGAGCCTGGCCAGCTGGCTCTGGGAGCGCACCGGCTGGCGGTTCAGGATGTCCACGATCCTGCGGTGGCGTGCCGTGCGGGTCTGCGGCACCGACGGCCCGCCGTGGTCGGTTTCCTGCGCCTCGGTCATCGTCGTCGCCTCATTCTCCGGATCGTCACTCCCCGGATCGTCCGTCCCCGTAAGCCGCGTCGAGAGCGCCCGGAAGAATCCGCAGGAACGCGTCCACCTCGGCGTCACCGATGATCAGCGGCGGCATGAGCCGTACGACGTCGGGGGCGGGTGCGTTCACCAGGAGTCCGGCTCTCTGGGCCGCCTGCTGCACCTTCGGTGCGAGGGGCCCGGTGAGCACGATACCCAGCAGCAGTCCCGAGCCGCGGACGTGGGAGACCAACGGGTGCCCGAGACCCTCGACGCCCTCCCGGATCCGCTCGCCGAGCCGCTTCACTTCGTCCAGCGCGCCGTTGGCCGCCAGGGTGTCGAGCACGGCGAGTCCGGCGGCGCAGGCGACGGGGTTGCCGCCGAACGTCGTGCCGTGCTGACCGGGCTTCAGGAGACCGGCCGCGTCCCCGAAGGCGACGGCGGCCCCGATCGGCAGTCCGCCTCCGAGCCCCTTGGCGAGGGTGACCACGTCGGGCTCGACGCCCTGGTGGGCCTGGTGCTCGAACCAGTGGCCGCAGCGGCCGATCCCGGTCTGCACCTCGTCCAGAACGAGCAGCGTGCCGGTGGCCCGCGTGATCTCCCTCGCCGCCTCGAGATAGCCCCTGGGTGGCACGACGACGCCGTTCTCGCCCTGGATCGGCTCGATGATCAGCAGCGCGGTCTCGGTCGTCACCGCGGCCCGGAGCGCCTCCACATCGCCGTACGGCACGTGTGTGACCTCGCCGGGCAGCGGCAGGAAGGGGTCGCGCTTGCCGGGCTGACCGGTCAGCGCGAGGCTGCCCATGGTCCGGCCGTGGAAGCCGCCGTCGGTGGCGACCATGTGCGTGCGCCCGGTCAGTCGGCCGATCTTGAAGGCCGCCTCGTTGGCCTCCGCGCCGGAGTTGCAGAAGAAGACCCTGCCCGTACGGCCGAAGAGCTGCAGCAGTCGCTCGGCGAGCGCGATGGGGGGCTCGGCGGCGTAGAGGTTGGAGACGTGGCCGAGGGACGCGATCTGCGTGGAGACGGCCTCGACCACCGCGGGATGGGCGTGACCGAGCGCGTTGACCGCGATCCCCCCGACGAAGTCGAGGTACTCGGTCCCGTCCGCGTCCCACACCAGGGCACCCTCGCCGCGTACCAGAGGCAGCTGCGGTGTGCCGTAGTTGTCCATCAGCGCACCCTGCCAGCGCTGCGCGAACTCCTCGTTGCTCATGACTCCCCCTCTGCGTCGGGCTGTACGAGGGCGATCGCGTCGGGCACGACCATCGTGCCGATCCCCTCGTCGGTGAAGATCTCCAGCAGGATCGAGTGCTGGACGCGGCCGTCGATGACACGGGCGGTCTCGACACCGTTGCGTACGGCGTGGAGGCAGCCCTGCATCTTGGGCACCATGCCGCTGGAGAGGTCGGGCAGCAGCTTCTCCAGCTCGGTGGCGGTGAGACGGCTGATGACGTCGTCGCTGTTCGGCCAGTCCTCGTAGAGGCCCTCGACGTCGGTGAGGACCATCAGCGTCTCGGCGTTCAGCGCGGCGGCGAGGGCGGCGGCCGCGGTGTCGGCGTTGACGTTGTAGACGTGGTTGTCCTCGGCGGAGCGGGCGATGGAGGAGATGACCGGGATCCGGCCGTCGTCCAGCAGCGCCTGGATCGCTCCGGTGTCGATGGCGGTGATCTCACCGACCCTGCCGATGTCGACGATCTCGCCGTCGATCATCGGACGGTGCTGGGTGGCGGTGATCGTGTGGGCGTCCTCGCCGGTCATGCCGACGGCGAGCGGGCCGTGCTGGTTCAGCAGCCCGACGAGCTCACGCTGGACCTGCCCGGCCAGCACCATGCGCACGACGTCCATGGCCTCGGGCGTGGTGACGCGCAGCCCGGCCTTGAACTCGCTGACCAGGCCCTGCTTGTCGAGCTGGGCGCTGATCTGCGGGCCGCCGCCGTGCACGACGACGGGCTTGAGGCCGGCGTGCCGCAGGAAGACGACGTCCTGGGCGAAGGCGGCCTTGAGATCTTCGTCGATCATGGCGTTGCCGCCGAACTTGATGACGACGGTCTTGCCGTTGTGCCGGGTGAGCCAGGGCAGTGCCTCGATGAGGATCTGCGCCTTGGGCAGCGCGGTGTGCTTCCTCGCGGCGCTCATGAGCTGTACGCGCTGTTCTCGTGGACGTACTCGGCGGTCAGGTCGTTGGCCCAGATGACGGCCGACTCGTCCCCCGCCGCGAGGTCCGCGGTGATCCTGACCTCCCGGTAGCGCATGTCGACCAGGTCACGGTCCTCGCCGACGCTGCCGTTCCTGCACACCCAGACGTCGTTGATCGCGACGTTCAGCCGGTCGGGCTCGAAGGCGGCCTTCGTGGTGCCGATCGCGGAGAGGACGCGGCCCCAGTTGGGGTCCTCGCCGTGGATGGCGCACTTGAGGAGGTTGTTGCGGGCGATGCTGCGGCCGACCTCGACCGCGTCGTCCTCGGTGGCCGCGTTGACCACCTCGATCCGGATGTCCTTGGAAGCGCCCTCGGCGTCGCCGATCAACTGCCGGGCGAGATCGGCGCAGACGCTCTGCACGGCCTGGTCGAACTCGGCCCGCTCGGGGGTGACTCCGCTCGCCCCGGAGGCGAGCAGCAGCACGGTGTCGTTGGTCGACATGCAGCCGTCGGAGTCGACCCGGTCGAAGGTGGTGCGGGTGGCGGCGCGCAGCGCCGTGTCCAGCGCGGGTGCTTCGACGTCGGCATCGGTGGTGAGGACGACCAGCATGGTGGCGAGTCCGGGGGCGAGCATCCCCGCGCCCTTGGCCATGCCGCCGACGGTCCAGCCCGCGCCGCCCGCGACGGCGGTCTTGTGGACCGTGTCCGTGGTCTTGATGGCGATGGCGGCCTTCTCGCCGCCGTGCGGGGTCAGTTGGGCGACCGCCTTGTCGATGCCCGGGAGGAGTTTGTCCATGGGCAGCAGCAGGCCGATCAGGCCGGTGGAGGCGACGGCGACCGTGCCGGCGCCGTGCCCGCCCGTCTCGTCGTACCCGGCGCTGTTGAGGGAGTCGGCGGCCCTCTCGGCGGTCGCGTGGGTGTCCTGAAAGCCCTGGGGCCCCGTACAGGCGTTGGCACCACCGGAGTTGAGCACGACGGCGGTCACTTCACCACCCTTGAGCACCTGCTCCGACCAGAGGACGGGCGCGGCCTTGACGCGGTTGGAGGTGAAGACGCCCGCGGCGGCGCATCGCGGCCCCTGGTTGACCACGACGGCCAGGTCCGGGCTACCGCTCTCCTTGATTCCGGCGGCGATGCCCGCTGCCGAGAATCCCTGTGCTGCCGTGACGCTCACGGTGCGACTCCGATCGTGGAAAGACCTGTGTCCTCGGGAATCCCGAGAGCGATGTTCATGCTCTGCAGGGCGCCTCCGGCGGTGCCCTTGGCAAGGTTGTCGATGGCGCTGATCACGATGATCCGGCCGGCCGCCTCGTCGTGGGCGACCTGGATCTGTACGGCGTTCGAGCCGTACACGGCCGCGGTGGCCGGCCACTGCCCCTCGGGCAGCAGGTCGACGAACGGCTCGTCGGCGAAGGCCTTCTCGTACGCCGTGCGGAGCGACTCGGCGCTCACACCGGGCTTCGCCTTGGCGCTGCACGTGGCGAGGATGCCCCGGGGCATCGGCGCGAGTGTCGGTGTGAAGGAGACGGTGACCGGCTCGCCCGCCGCGGCACCGAGGTTCTGGATCATCTCCGGCGTGTGCCGGTGGACGCCGCCGACGCCGTACGGGGTCATGTTTCCCATGACCTCGGAGCCGAGCAGGTGCGGCTTGGCCGCCTTGCCCGCGCCGGAGGTTCCGGACGCCGCGACGACGACGGCCTCGGGTTCCGCGAGGCCCGCCTCGTACGCCGGGAAGAGCGCGAGGGAGACGGCGGTCGGGTAGCAGCCGGGGACGGCGATGCGCTTGGTCCCCGCCAGCGCGGCGCGGGCCCCGGGCAGCTCGGGAAGGCCGTAGGGCCAGGTGCCGGCGTGCGGCGATCCGTAGAACTTCTCCCAGTCCGCGGCGTCCGCGAGCCGGAAGTCGGCGCCCATGTCGACGACGAGCACCTCGTCACCGAGCTGTTCGGCAACAGCGGCGGACTGCCCGTGCGGGAGGGCCAGGAAGACGACGTCGTGCCCGCCGAGCACCTCGGCCGTGGTCGGCTCGAGCACCCGGTCCGCGAGCGGCCTGAGGTGCGGCTGCAGCGCCCCGAGCCGCTCCCCGGCGTTGGAGTGAGCGGTGAGGGCCCCGATCTCGACCTGTGGGTGGGTGAGGAGCAGACGGAGCAGTTCCCCGCCGGCGTATCCACTCGCCCCTGCCACTGCCGCACGTACCACCATCGGAATGCCTCCTCATCGATGGCATGACTATACGCAGCTATGCAGTTTTATGCAAAGATCTTGTCGGTTCGGCGGACAGTGGCCACGGTGCTGACCTGCGGGGACCTCCGGAGAACTCGTCCGCCGGGAAGCGGTGCGAGCGTTCCGTCCGTGCCGCGCGCAGAACGCTCACCGGCCGGTCACCCGCTCAGGGACGGGCCGATCGGCGGAGCCTGCCGGTGCCCGACCCGGCCCGGCCGTCCTCAGCCGGAACGCGGAGGCAGGCGCCCCGTCTCGTCGTCCGGCCAGATTCCTATGTGGTCGGGTTCCAGCTCCAGCATCACCCGGTCACGCATGCCCAGGGCATCGGTGTACTCCGCGGGCAGCTGGAGGCGTCCCGCGCGGTCCAGCATCGCGTACTCCCTCGCCACCACCGACTCCTGGCCCGTCGCCGCGTCGACCTCCGTGCGCCGCAGGGTCTCCGTGGAGGTGCGGCCGTCGCGGATGGCCACCGTGCGGCGGACCTCGCCGGCCACCGACTGGTCGTGGGTGACGATGAGGGTCGTCGTGCCGAGTTCCTCGTTCGCCGTACGCAGCGCGGCGAAGACCTGCTCGGCCGTCCGGGAGTCCAGCTCGCCCGTCGGCTCGTCGGCGAGCAGCACCGACGGCTCGTTCGCCAGCGCCACCGCGATGGCGACGCGTTGCTGCTGGCCGCCGGACATCTGGTGCGGGCGGCGGTCACGGCAGTCGGCGACGTCCAGCAGGGAGAGCAGCGATTCGGCCCGCTCGGCCTTCTGCCGCGTACGGCCGCGCAGCTGCATCGGCAGCGTCACGTTCTGCACGGCGCTCAGGTACGGCAGCAGGTTGCGTGCCGTCTGCTGCCAGACGAAGCCCACCACCTCCCGCCGGTAGCGCAGCCGGTCCTTCGCGCCCATGGTCAGCAGATCGCAGCCTGCGACCTTCGCGGCGCCCGCAGTCGGTTCGTCCAGACCCGCCAGGATGTTCATCAGGGTCGACTTGCCGCTGCCCGACGCCCCGACCAGGGCCAGCAACTCGCCCTCGCGGACCAGCAGATCGAGCCCCTGGAGCGCCTGCACCTCGACTCCGTCCGCGGAGAAGACGCGGACCAGACGGTCACAGCTGATCAGCGCGTCGTGGCCGTACTCGGGCCGGTCGCGCCGGGCAGCCGCCCGGCGCTCCAGCTCACCGAGGGTGATCCCTGTGGAGGACCCGGTCGTGGAGGACTCGGTCATCGCGTGTCTCCTGCCCTGAGTTCGGTCGTCGTCGTACGCCGGGTGGCCGCCCATGCCTGCGTCGCGGCAGCCACCGACGCGATCACCACCACGGCGAGCGCGGGCAGCAGCAGACTCACCGGGTCGGCACGCAGCTGTACCGGGCCGAGCGAGGTGAAGCCTCCCCGCGCACCCAGTGCGAGGCGGCCGAGATCGATCCCGGGGGCGAGCAGCCGGATCGCCGCCCAGCCGGCCAGCGCACCACCCACGGCGGCCGGCAGCGCCTGCGGGAGGTTCTCCAGGACCAGCAGGCGGCGTCCCTGGCGGCGGGTCAGGCCCATGGTGCGAAGCCGGCCCAGCAGCGCGGACCGCTCGGGGGCGGTCCGGAGCAGTGAGAGCACCAGCGCGAGAACGGCGTATCCGGCGCCTGCCGCTGCCGCCACCACGTAGATCCGTTCGGCGCCGCTCTGCACGGGGGACTCCGTGAAGCCGTCCCGTTCGGCGGAGCGCAGCCGCACGGTGGCGGCGTCTGCCGTGCCGGCGGCTGCCTCGAGAGCTTCGCCGGCCACCGAAGGGCCGGAGATCAGCAGCGTGGTGACGGGCGGGCGGCCCGGCAGGCCCGCCGCGTCGACCACCAGGAAGTCGCCCTCGGCCACAGCGGGGGTGGTGGTGCGCACGACGTCCACGCGGACCGTGAACAGGCCGCCCGCCGGGCCGATCGCGGTCGTCCGGCCGCGCAGCCGCTCGGCGACGGCGGGAGAGGCGAGCGCGGGCAGCGCTCCGGAGGAATTCCGCAGGTCGTCGGCCCGGAAGGCGCCGAGGCCGGTGCTGCGGGCGAGGCGCGCGTACGAGTCGGGGTCCACGGCGAGCAGCGTGACGCTGTCGGTGCCGGCGTCCCGCAGGTCCAGGCGGCCGCTCGTGGTCGAGACCGCCCGCCACCTCCTCGACTACACCGGCGGCACTCTGGTGATGCCCATGACCGTCCTGGTGGAGCAGTACTGGCGCGAGATCAGCGCGGGCCTCGCCCACCATGGCATTCCGGTCAGGCACTTCGTCCTCCACGCCGACCAGGACACCCTCCGCGGGCGCATCGAGGGGGACACCGTTCTCGGTCCCTCCTCCTTCCGCCTCGCCCACCTCGAGCCCTACGCCGAGGCGGCCCGGACGTGGCTGCACGCCGAGGCCGAGGTCGTCGACACCACGCACATCACGCCCGACCGGGCCGCCCGGCGCATCGCGGAGGCCGTCAAGGGCTGAGTTGCGCGGCGCCCGCACAGGCGGGTGCGGCGGGAATTCGGTTACATGGCCTGGAGGACCGACGGATTACGGCGCGAGCGCGGACACGCGGAAGTGGATGGGCGGCCATGAGCGAGATCATCGAGGAGATCAGCCGGGTGCACCGGAAGGTCGGAACGCGCCGGGTGGCGACCGAGGAGGCCGGCACGGTGCTGTTGCGTCGCACCTTCGACGCCGATGCCGCCGAGCTCTGGAGCGCGGTGACCTCGCCGGAGCGGATCGCCCGGTGGTTCCTCCCCGTGACCGGCGACTTCCGGGCCGGCGGGAACTACCAGCTGGAGGGGAACGCCGGGGGCGAGATCCTGGAGTGCGTGCCCGCGGAGCGGCTCCGTGTGTCCTGGCTCTTCGGGCCCGACCCCGGCTTCAGCGAGGTCGAGGTGCGGCTCGCGCCGGAGGGCACCGGCCGGACGGTGTTCGAGCTCGAGCACGTGTCCGTGGTTCCGGAGGAGTTCCGGAGCCAGTACGGTCCGGGCGCGGTCGGAATCGGCTGGGACCTGGCGCTGCTGGGGCTGGGCTGGCACCTGACGGGCGGCGGGATCAGCCCGGAGGACGCCGTGGAGTGGCAGACCTCCCCCGAGGCGAAGGCCTTCGTGGCACGCTCGGGCGAGGAGTGGGGACGCGCGTTCGCGGCTTCCGGCGCGGATCCGGAGACCGTGACCGCTACGACGGTGGCGACGATCGCGTTCTACACGGGCGAATAGAGCGGCGGCGACCGGTCCCTTCCTCGCCGGGTGTGCCCGGTTCGGCGCCGGCGTCCGGAAGCGCCTCCAGCGCCCGGAGGCCGCGCCGCCCCACTGCCACGGTGAGCCGGTCGCCGCCGGCGGGCACGTCAGTCGCGGTCGGTCTGTTCGGCCCGGGCCGCGTCGCGCTCCTTGATGCGCACCGCTTCCTTACGGACCTCGGCCTGGGTGGCGCGCTCCTTCCGCAGCCACTCGGGGGCGTCCTGCTTCAGGGCGTCGATCTGCTCGGTGGTGAGGGGATCCGTGACACCGCCGCGCGCGAGACCCGCGATGGAGACGCCCAGCTTCGAGGCGACCACCGGCCGGGGGTGCGGGCCGTTGCGGCGCAGCTCCTGCAGCCACTCGGGCGGGTCGGTCTGCAGCGTGTTCAGCTCGGCGCGCGAGACGACGCCCTCCTGGAACTCGGCGGGGGTGGCTTCGAGGTACACACCCAGCTTCTTCGCCGCGGTGGCGGGCTTCATCGTCTGGGTGGTCTGGTGCGACGTCATGGTGTCCAGGGTATCGAGCATGTGCGGCGCCTCCGACCACGGCCGGTAACCTGGCGGGGTGACAGGCTCGGAAGTACCTCCTGCGTTCCGGCTCGCCTACGTCCCGGGCGTGACCCCGACCAAGTGGGTGCGGATCTGGAACGAGCGGCTGCCCGGCACCCCGCTGACCCTCGTCGGCGTGCCCGCGGCCGACGCGGCCGCCCTGCTGCGCGACGGTGGCGCGGACGCCGGTTTCGTACGGCTGCCTGTCGACCGCACGGACCTCAGCGCGATCCCCCTCTACACGGAGACGACGGTCGTCGTGATCCCCAAGGACCACGCCGCGGTCGCCGTCGAGGAGATGTCGGTCGGGGATCTCGCCGAGGAGATCGTGCTGCATCCCCTCGACGACACCCTCGACTGGGAGCGTCCGCCGGGCCGTCCCGCCTTCGAGCGGCCCGCGACGACCGAGGACGCCGTCGAGCTGGTGGCGGCGGGGGTGGGACTGCTCGTCGTCCCGCAGTCGCTGGCCCGCCTGCACCACCGCAAGGACCTCACCTACCGCCCGCTGACCGGCGTCCCCGAGTCGCGGATCGCCCTGTCGTGGCCGGAGGAGGAGACCACCGACCTGGTGGAGGAGTTCATCGGAATCGTCCGCGGGCGGACGGTCAACAGCACCCGGGGCCGTCCGCCGACGCCGCCGCAGCCCAAGGCCAAGCGCACCGACAGGAAGACCGGTGCCCCGCGCAAGCCGGCGGCGGGCAAGACGTCCCGGGGCGGCTCCGGCGGCGCGGGCGGCGCGAAGAATCCCAAGGGCGGCGCCAAGCGCGGAAAGCCCCGCCGCCGGCCGTAGCGGGCCGGTTCTGCCCCTACCCGTAGTACTTCGGAGCTACGTGTCAGGTGCACTCCTGAGCGGGACGCGGACGACGCGGTCACGTCCATAACTTCGGTACCGGATTCAACGAGAACATCCGGTACGGAAGGACTTCCCCATGGCGTCCCGCCCATGGCACGGCCGCGCTCGGCGCGCCCTGCTCGTCGCACTCGTCACCGCGTCCGTGGCGCTGCCCGTGTCGGGGGCGGCCCGCCCCGCCGCCGTCGCGGCGCCCGCCACGGCCGCCCCCGCCCCGCTGGGTACGGCGGAGACCTCGTTGCTGGACGCCAGGTACGCGGCGGGCCGGCAGGAGATCCGCGCGGCGCTGGACATGGCCGCCCGTCACGGCGACCGGCGACGGGCCTCCGCACTCACGTCCATGGCGGGTCCGGGGCGCACCTTCCTGATGTTCGACGGGCGCGAGGGCGGCCGCAGCGTGGAGGTCTTCGGCGAACTGCCCCGGGCCCGCCGTATCGCCGTAGTGGTGCCGGGGGCGGGCGTGGACCTCGATCATTACGGGCGTTTACGGCGGGGAGCCGAGGCGCTCCTGGGCGAGCTGGGCGACGGGTCCGCCGTCGTCGCCTGGCTCGGCTACCGGACGCCTGCCATGCTCGGTCCTTCGTCCCTGACGGCGGGGCGGGCCGACGAAGCGGCGCCCCGGCTGAGGGCGTTCCTACGGGAGCTGGTCGATGCCGTGCCCGCCGCCCGGGTCTCCCTCCTCTGCCACTCCTACGGTTCCGTGGTCTGCGCCCGGGCCGCGTCGGGGCTCGATGTGGCGGACATCGTGCTGTACGGAAGTCCCGGTACCGGTGCCGGGAGTGCCGCCGCCCTGCGTACCCGGGCCACGGTGTGGGCCGGCCTGGGCGGGGACGACTGGATCGCCGCGATTCCGCACACGGCTCTCCGGCTGCCGTTCGTCACCGTCGGGTTCGGGACGGACCCGACGGCGCCGGAATTCGGCGCCGAGGCCTTCGACGCGGGCGATGCCGGGCACAGCGACTACCTGAGACCCGGCTCCGTCTCACTGCGCAGCATCGCCGGGATCGTCGCCGGAACGGCGGGGAGTCCTCATGCGTGACCTCGTGCGTCGGATCGACGAGGCGACGCCCCGCGACCGCGACCGCGCGGTCGACGCCCTGCGCGCCCTCGCCGTCCTGGGCGTGGTGTGCGGCCACTGGCTGGTGACCGCCCTGGTCGCCGACAGCGGCACGGTGCACGGCGCGAGCCCGCTCCGGTACATGCCCTGGCTGGCCCCGGTCTCCTGGCTGTTCCAGACGCTCGCCGTCTTCTTCCTGGTGGGTGGCCAGGTCGGCGCGAAGGGGTACTCCTCCGCCCGCGCCAGAGGCGAGTCCTACGGGTGCTGGCTGAGGATCCGGTTGGGCCGCCTGTTCCGCCCGGTCGCCGTCGTGACGGTCGTGTGGGCCGTGGCGGCCGGAGCGATGCTGGCGTCGGGGGTGGACGCGGGGACGGTAGGCGCACTGGGCAAGCTGGTGTGGTCGCCCCTGTGGTTCCTGCTGGTGTACGCGGTCCTGACGGCCGCGACACCGCTGGTGGCGCGACTGCACCCGCTGTGGCCACTCACCGTCGTCCTGTACGTCGACCTGTTCCGCCTGGGGCTGGGCGGCCCCGCCTCCCTGGGCTGGATCAACGTGGCCGCAGGCTGGCTGGTCCCCTACTGCCTGGGGGCGGCCTGGGCACGCGGTGGGCTGAACGACCGGCGGACCGGATGGGTGCTGCTGACCGGCGGCGCGGTGGCCACGGCAGGGCTGGTGCTGTTCGCCGGCTACCCCGCCTCCATGGTCGGGGTGCCGGGTGGCAGCCTCTCCAACCTCGACCCGCCGACGCTCGCCGCGGTCACCTTCGGCCTCGCCCAGTGCGGTGCGGCCCTGCTGCTGAAAGGACGTCTGCGGAAGGCCCTGGCACGGCCCGCGGTGTGGGCGGCGGTGGCCCTGCTGAACCTGTCCGCGATGACCGTCTTCCTGTGGCACCAGACCGCGATGATCATGGTCACGTCGACCGCCCTGTTCCTGAGCGGCCCGCTGCCCGGCCTGCACACGGTCCCCGACGGCCCCGGCTGGGTGCTCGCCCGGTTGGCCTGGCTGCCCGCCTTCGCCCTGGTACTGCTGATCCTGCGGTCCGCCTTCGGGGCGTACGAACAGCGGCGTGGCGGCCGTTCGACGGTCGTACGGTCGGGTTCCCCTGCCCTGGCCCCGGAGTCGCGCCGTGCCTAAGCTGAGCGGCATGACGGGGGCCGGGGGGCGGATCGTGGCGGCGCTGCGCAGGCTGCCGCACACGCTGCGCGAAGATCTTTGGACCGCGCCCGTCGATCCGGTACCGCCGATGGGTGCGCCCGGATCGCCGGTCTGGCGGCCCGCGTTCGGGATGCTGCTGACGCTCGGCGTGACAACCGTCGCCGTGTGGCACGTGCCCGACCTGGTCCCGCACGGTGCCGCCGTGCCCGAGTACGCGGTGCTGCTCGTCGTGTCCCAGGCACTCGCAGTCCTCACCGCCATGTGGCAGCCCCTGTACGCCTGGTGGGCCTCGCTGGTCCTGATGGTCGTCAGCGTGCGGATCGCGGAGTCCGCGATGACGCCCGGCGAGCTGTTCCCGTGGACCGCCCCCGAGATGGCGTTGCAGAGCGGGGCACTGTTCCTGCTGTCGCTCCGGGTCCACCAGCGCCGGGCGGCCCTCGCGCTCACACTGACCCTGCTGGCGGGGCTGGTGTCCGGCTGCTTCAGCGCAAAGGCCCACCACTACTCCCTGGGCATCGGCGCGTTGGTCCTCGTCACGGCGGTGGGAATCGGCACGGCGCTGCGCGCCCTCAGGGTGACCCGCAGCCAGCTCGTGGTCCAGTCCGGGCTCACGGAGGAGGAACGGGCCCGCCGCACCCTCCTGGAGGAGCGCAACCGGATCGCGCGTGAGCTGCACGATGTGGTCGCGCACCACATGTCGGTGATCTCCATCCAGGCACAGGTGGCCCCTCATCTGGTCGAGAATCCGTCGGCCGAGCTGAGGGAGAACCTCGCCGGCATACGGGAGAACGCCGTGGAGGCGCTGGCCGAGCTCCGCAGGGTGCTCGGTGTGCTGCGCTCGGAGGACGCCGTGGCGGACGGACTGCGACATGCCCCGCAGCCCACACTCGACCGGCTCGACGAGCTGATCGGCAAGGTGCGGGGCACCGGCACCGCCGTCGCGACGGAGACGACCGGGACCCCGGGGTCGCTGCCGCCGGGGGTGGAGCTGTCGGCCTTCCGCATCGTGCAGGAGGCACTCAGCAACGTGATGCGGCACGCCCCCGGAGCACACGCCCGGGTGGAGATCGGCTACCACTCCGCAGCCGTCACGGTCCGGGTCACCAACACCGCCCCGGACCCGGACCCGGACCCGTCCCCGGCACCGGCGGGCGGAGTCGGACACGGGCTGCTCGGCATGCGCGAACGCGTCACCATGCTGGGCGGCGACCTGGCCCACGGCCGCACCCCCGGCGGGGGTTACGAAGTAGTGGCGACGTTCCCCCTGGAGGACTCCGCATGACCATCCGCGTGCTGATCGCCGACGACCAGGTGATGGTCCGTCAGGGCTTCACGGTGCTGCTGAACGCCGAACCAGGCATCGAGGTCGTCGGACAGGCGGTGGACGGTCTGGACGCGCTCGGGAAGGCTGCCGAACTCGCCCCCGACGTCGTCCTGATGGACATACGGATGCCCCGTCTCGGCGGCATCGACGCCACCCGCCGGCTCACGGAGGCGCCCGGCGCCACCGTCCGGGTCCTCGTGCTGACCACCTTCGACCTCGACGAGTACGTCTACGAGGCGCTGCGCTCCGGTGCCTCCGGTTTCCTGCTGAAGGACGCCTCCGCCGCCGAACTCGCCCAGGCCGTGAGGGTGGTGGCGGCCGGTGACGCCCTGCTCGCCCCGAACGTCACCAAGCGCCTGATAGCCGAGTTCTCCCGGGTCAGCTCCGGTCCCCGCGCACCCTGCAGGGCGCGGACGGGCGATCTGACGGAACGCGAGACCGAGGTGCTCTCGCTGATCGCGCAGGGCCTGTCGAACGCGGAGATCGCGGACCGTCTGGTGGTGGCGGAGCAGACCGTGAAGACCCATGTGAGCCGGATTCTGGTGAAGCTGGGCCTGCGCGACCGGACCCAGGCCGCGGTGTACGCGTACGAGTCGGGGCTCGTGCGGCCGACCGGTTACTGAGCACCCGGGAGGGCCCCGTACACCGCGTCGACCAGCGCCATCTTGCGTGGGTCGTCGGCGATGTCCGGGCCCATGCGGTTCATGACGTAACCGAGCGCGATCCCGGCCTCCGGGTCCGCGAGACCGCAGGAGCCGCCCGCCCCGTCATGGCCGACGGCACGCGGGTTGGGGCCGTACGAGCCGTTCGCGCCGCTCAGCCAGAGGCCGAGACCCAGCTCGGTCTCGTGGGCGAAGCCCGCTCCCAGTACCAGGTCCCGGCAGCTGCCCTGCCCCTCGCGGACCCGCTCGGCCGCCTCCTCGGACAGGATCCGCCTGCCGTCGAGGGTGCCGCGCCCCGCGAGGATGCCGTACAGGGCGGCGACCGCGCGGGCCGTGCCGTGGCCGTTGGCGGCGGGGATCTCGGCGGCCCGCCACTCCGGGGTGTTCGCGGCGGCCGTTCCCGTGCCGGGGTTGAGCAGCGAGGCGATGGCCACCGGCTCCATCAGGGCGAAGAGTGCCGCCTGTTCGCGGGAGACGTCCTTCGGCTGGACGAGCTCGGCGACCCGGTCCGCGTCCTTCTCCGGGAGGCCCACGCTGAAGTCGATGCCGAGCGGTCCGGTGATCTCCCGGCGCAGGAACTCCCCGGGCAGCAGGCCGGTGATCCGGCGGACGACCTCGCCGACCAGGAAGCCGTACGAGATCGCGTGGTAGCCGGAGCGGGTGCCCGGCTCCCACCAGGGCTCGGTGGCCGCGAGGCGGGCCGTGGTCACCTCCCAGTCGTAGAGCTCGGCCAGGGTGTGCGGATCGCGCAGGCCCGCGACTCCCGAGCGGTGCGAGAGCAGATGGCGTACGCGCACGGACTCCTTGCCCGCCGCGGCGAATTCGGGCCAGTACGCGGCAACCGGGGCGTCGAGGTCCAGGAGGCCGCGGTCGACGAGGATGTGGGCGCAGAGCGCGGTGGGGCCCTTCGTCGTGGACCAGACGTTGACCACGGTGTCCCGCTCCCAGGGTCGGGTCCGGTCCCCGTCGGCCCAGCCGCCCCAGAGGTCCACCACGGGGCGGCCGTCGAGCAGGACGGTGACCGCCGCGCCCAGCTCGTCGCGCTCGGCGAAGTTCGCCGCGAACGCGTCGCGTACCGCGGCGAACCGGTCGTCACAGTGGCCTTGGATCTGCGGCACGGATCTCTCCTCGTCTCGGTGCCACGCACCATACCGACTGGTCGGACCGGCGGGAAGGCGCTGTACGGCCCGTTCCTTCGACCGGGTGACCCGGTCAGTGCGGAGCAGCTTCGAGGCTGACGCTCCAACGGCCGGGCCGGCCCGTGATCGTCGCGGTGGACAGCGGACGGACGTCGATGTTCCAGTACGACGACGGCGGGGCCCTGAGGGCGTACACCAGGGCCGCGCGGACGACCGCGGGTTCGGCGACGGCGACGACCGCGCCGTCGCTGACCGGCCGGGTGTCGAGCCAGCCCCCCACCCGGGATATGAAGGCGAGCAGGGACTCGCCGCCGTGCGGGGCGGAGCACGGATCGGCGAGCCAGGCGTCGACACCGGCCGGATCGCGGGCGGCGACCTCGGACAGGGTCAGCCCCCGCCAGCGGCCCATGTCGCAGTCCCTCAGGGCGAGCTGGACGAGCGGGGCGAAGCCGAGGGCGTCGCCCGTGGCGCGGCTGCGCGGTGTGGGCGAGCAGTAGCGGAGCTCGGCGGCGCCGAGCCGCACCAGGGCGTGGGCGGCGAGCTGGACCTCGCGCCAGCCGGCGTGGTCGAGCGGCCGGTCGTCGTCGAAACGCTCGGCGAGGAGGGCGGAGCTTCGTGCTGCGGCGACGAGAGACACCCGAACACTCATGCGCGCGATCGTGGGGCAGGGCGCCGCGCCGGTCAAGAGGGCCGCCCGTCGTACCGGGCCTCAGCCCTTCTGGAGGACCATCCAGCTGTCCGGTTCCGCGAGCGGGGTGAATCCGAGCTTCGCGTACACCCCGTGGGCGTCCTTGGTGGCGAGCAGGAACCTGCGGACGCCCAGTGGGGCCAGTTCGTCGCGTACGGCGGTGACGAGCCGGGTGCCGAGGCCCTGCCCGCGCGCAGCACGGTCGATGTAGACGTCGCACACCCACGCGAAGGTGGCCCGGTCGGTGACCACGCGCGCGTAACCGGCCTGCTCGCCCGAAACCGCTTCGTAGGCGGCGAAGTTGTGGGAGCCCGCCATCGCCCGGTCCTGCTGTTCACGGGTGCGCCCCAGGGCCCAGTAGGCGTCCGTGGACAGCCAGTGGTGGATGCGGGCCGCGTCCAGCCGCGAGGGGTCGTCGGAGATCTCGTAGCGCTGCGCTTCGGTGTCGTCCCGGGTCATCAAGGGAGGCTAGCCGGGCGCGGGCAGCTCGTCGACCGCGATACGCAGCCTGCGCACACCCTCGGCGATCTCGGCGGGGCCCGATACGGCGGCGAAGCTCAACCGGACGTGTCCGGCGGGCGGTTCGGCGCAGTGGTAGGGGCGGCCGGGTGCGACGGCTACGCCGGCGCGCAGTGCGGCGGAGACGAGGACGGGCTCGTCGGCCCCCGGGCCGGGGAGCCGGAGCCAGATGCTTCCGCCGCCCGACGGCACGTGGGGCAGGGCCAGTTCGGGCAGCCGGTCGCGCACCGCCGCCGTCATGGCGGTGCGGCGGCCGCCGAGTTCGGCGGCCACGGTACGGAGATGGCGTTCCCAGGCCGGGGAGCCGACGAGTTCGAGGGCGGCCTCCTGGATCGGGCGGGGGACGAAGAAGCTGTCGACGACCTGGATGGCGCGCAGCCGTTCCAGGACGGGGCCACGTGCGGCCAGCGCGCCGACACGGAGGCTGGGTGAGGTGATCTTGGTGAGGGAGCGCACGTGGACGACGACGCCGTCCGGGTCGTGGGCCGCGAGGGGTTCGGGCAGCGGCCCGGCGTCCGCGTGGACGAGGCGGCGGGCGAAGTCGTCCTCGACGACGAAGGCGCCCGCCTGCCGAGCGGCCCGCACGATCCGCTCACGCCGGTCCCTGGCGAGGATCACGCCCGTCGGGTTCTGGAAGAGCGGCTGGCAGACGAAGACCCTGGCCCCGGTGGCGCGGAAGGCGGCTTCCAGCAGGTCGGGCCGGACTCCGTCGGCATCCACCGGTACGGGTACGGGTCGCAGACCGGTGGCGCGGGCGGCGGCCAGCATGCCCGGGTAGGTGGGTGATTCGACGAGGACGGGGGCTCCCGGTGGGGCGAGCGCCCGCAGGGCGGTGGCCAGGGCGCTCTGTCCTCCCGCGGTGATCAGGACGTCGGAGCCGGTGAGCGTGCCGCCGATCTCGTGGGCGAACCAGGCGCGCAGCTCGGACAGTCCGTCGGTGGGCGGCCTGCCCCAGGCTCCCGGCCGGCGGCCGGCCCGTGCCAGGGCGGCGGCCATGGCCCGCTCGGGCTGGAGACCGGGGTGGAGGTAGCCGCCGTTGAACTCGATCACCCCGGACGGCGGCGCGGCGAGCGTGACGAGGACACCCGAGGCGTCGACGGTGCGCGGCACGACCTCGGGCCCGCCGTTCCCGCTGAGCGAGACCTCCTGCCAGGAGGTGTCGCCGGGAGCGGGAGCGGCGGCGCGGGTCTCGGCCCGGAAGGCTCCCGCGCCGGGGCGGGTGACGACCAGGCCTTCGGCGGCGAGCTGCGCGACGGCCCGGGAGACGGTCACCGGACTGACTTTGAAACGCTCGACGAGTGCCCGACTGGACGTCAGCTTTCCACCTGGCGAGTAGCGGTTGAGCTCGCTCCTCAGGACATTCGCCAGTTCGGACACACTGCTACGCTCATGCATGACAGCAGAGAATAGCGCTACCGGACAGATGACGATAGCGGTCGACCCCCACCGGCCCGCGGTACGCCGTGGCCCGGCCCGCGGGGTCGTGCTCGCCGGGCTCGGCGTCCTCGCCTTCTCGCTGACCTTTCCCTCGACGGTGTGGGGCCTGGAGAGCTTCGGCCCCTGGTCCCTGGTCGCGCTGCGCAGCCTGCTCGCGGCGCTGATCGCGGGATGCGCACTGCTGGCGGGCCGGGTCCCGGTGCCCGGGCGGTGCCACTGGGCCGGTCTCGCCGTCGTGGCGGGCGGCGTGGTGGTGGGGTTCCCCCTGCTGACCTCACTGGCGCTCCAGACCTCCACGAGCTCGCACGCGGCCGTCGTGGTGGGACTGCTGCCGCTGACGACCGCGCTCTTCTCCGCCCTGCGCACCGGCTCCCGCCCACCACACGCCTTCTGGATCGCGGCGCTGACCGGGGCGGCCGTGGTCATCGCCTTCACCGTCCAGCAGAGTGGCGGAAAGCTCTCGGGCGGCGACCTGTATCTGTTCGGGGCCTTGGTGGTCTGCGCGGCGGGATACACCGAGGGCGGCAGGCTGGCCGGAGTGATGCCGGGCTGGCAGGTGATCGGCTGGGCCCTCGTCCTCGCCCTGCCGCTCGCGGTGGCCGGCGCGGCGGTGGCACTGCCCTTCGAACCGGTTCACCTCACGGCGCGCGGGGTCGTCGGCCTGGTCTGGGTGGCCGTCGGATCGACCTTCCTGGGGCTGTACGTGTGGTACCGGGGCATGGCTGAGATCGGGGTCCCGCGAGCAAGCCAGCTCCAGCTGGCCCAGCCGCTGCTGACCCTGGTCTGGTCGTTCCTGGCGCTCGGCGAGGAGGTGTCCGCCGCCGCCCCGGTGGCGGCGGTGGCCGTTCTGGTGTGCATCGCCGTCACCCAGCGGGCCGGGCGGGGCGCGGGCCGTCGCACGGGAGCCGCCACGCCGGTCCGGTCATAGACTTGTCGACATGGACCGCCATCCGTGAGGAGGTCACCCCGATGGAGGCACACACGGGCGACCGGCTGCTGACACACGGCAGGACCGTGGGACAGCACGACCGGGTCGCAGAGATCATCGAGGTGCTCGGCGACGGGGGCAGTCCCCCGTATCGTCTGCGCTTCGAGGACGGACACGAATCGATCAGGTCGCCGGGCCCCGACAGCGTCGTCCAGCACACGGCCCCTGGGGATCGGGACCGCTAGAGCGCGTGTGCGCCGGGGGCACGAGTGGCCCCGGCGCTCACGTCCGGGCGGCACGGTGCGGGTGGGCCGTGACGCGTGCCGGGAGGGGCGGTCAGCGGGGGGTGCGCGCCCGGGCCTGATAGTGGTCGGCCACCACCCGCGCCATGGCTCCGACGGGGTCCGCCTTCACCTGCTTCGCCGAGAAGTAGACGTGTCCACCCACCTCCGGGTGCCCGGAGGCGAAGTCGAGGTGCCGCGAGAGTTCGGCCGGGTCCTGCCAGGCGGCGGGCTGAGCCGGGTCTCCCGCCTTGTAGAGCGCCTCCCCGACGTACAGGCCGACACCGGTGCCCCGGACCGTCTCGGCCCACCACGGCAGCAGCTTCGCGTAGTCGGCGGCGGAGAAGCCGATGTGCCAGTAGATCTGCGGGCAGATGTAGTCGATCCAGCCCTCCTTCACCCACTTCCGGGTGTCCGCGTGGAGGTCGTCGTACGTCTGCACACCGGCCGCGGTGTCGGACCCCAGTGGATCGGTCCCGGCGTTGCGCCACACCGCGAAGGGGCTGATCCCGAAGCGGACGCCGCTCCGGACCTCCTTGATCCGCTCGGCCGTCTCACGGACCAGCCGGTCGGTGTTGTCGCGGCGCCAGGCCGCCTTGGTCGCGAAGTCCTCGCCGTAGCGCTCGTACGCAGCGTCGTCGCCGAAGACCTGGCCCGCCACCGGGTACGGGTAGAAGTAGTCGTCCCAGTGCACCGCGTCGACGGCGTAGCGGCTCACCGCGTCGAGCATCGCGTCCTGGACGAACTCCCTGACCTCGGGCAGACCGGGGTTGTAGTAGAGCTTCCCGCCGTACGGCAGCACCCATTCCGGGTGCTGCCGGGCGGGGTGGGAGGCGACGAGACGTGAGGGGTCCGTGTGGTTCGCGACCCGGTACGGGTTGAACCACGCGTGCAGTTCCAGCCCGCGGGCGTGCGCCTCGCGCACCGCCGTGCCCAGCGGGTCCCATCCCGGGTCCTTGCCCTGGACGCCGGTCAGACACTGGGCCCACGGCTCGTACGACGAGGGCCACAGGGCGTCGGCGCTCGGCCGGACCTGGAGGATTACGGCGTTCAGCCGCAGGGCGACCGCGCGGTCGAGATGGGCGATCAGCTCCGCCTCCTGGGCCGCGGCGCTCAGGCCCGCCTTCGAGGGCCAGTCCAGGTTGGCGACCGTGGCGATCCACACCCCGCGCAGTTCGCCCTGGTCGGCTCTGCGGCCCCGGTGACGACGACGGGTCTCCGGCCGGCGCGCGGCGACGGCGTCACCCGCTGTCATCAGGGCGGCCACCGTGCTCGCCGCTCCCATCACCAATGACCTCCGGCCCATACGACGCATCTGTTCACCTTTCGCTTCCCTGTTCCCGTTATGTCACGTCGACAGTGCGTGACACAGATCATGCCCGCGCCCGGACCTTCCGACCCGCGGCTCACCGGAACCGGATCGCGGAGTAACGTCGGGGGGTCGAGGCGGGCACCGGAATCAAACGGGAACTGCCGCACGAGGATCAGCGAAAGGCACGAGGTGACGGACTCTATGGCCGACATTGCACGCGTCGGAGTGGTGGGCTGTGGCCAAATGGGCGCAGGTATCGCGGAGGTGTGCGCCCGCAGCGGCCTCGAGGTCAAGGTGGCCGAGACCACCGGCGAGGCACTGGAGATAGGGCGTACCCGGCTGCACAACTCCCTGTCCAAGGCCGCCGAACGCGGCAAGATCACCGCGGAGGAGCGCGACGAGACGCTCGCCCGCCTCAGCTTCACCACCGACCTCGGTGAGTTCGCCGACCGTGACCTCGTGATCGAGGCCGTCGTGGAGAACGAGCAGGTCAAGACCGAGATCTTCCAGGTGCTCGATCAGGTGGTGACCCGGCCGGACGCGATCCTCGCCTCGAACACCTCCTCCATCCCTCTGGTGAAGCTGGCCGTGGCGACGTCCCGGCCGGACCAGGTCATCGGCATCCACTTCTTCAATCCGGCCCCGGTGCAGCGGCTCGTCGAGCTGATCCCGGCGCTGACGACGTCCGACGAGACCATAAAGCGTGCCGAGGCCGTCGTGCAGAACGTGCTGGACAAGCACGCGATCCGCGCCCAGGACCGCTCGGGCTTCGTCGTCAACGCCCTGCTGATCCCGTACCTGCTCTCGGCGATCCGCATGTTCGAGTCGGGCATCGCCAGCCGCGAGGACATCGACAACGGCATGGAGATGGGCTGCGCCCACCCGATGGGTCCGCTCAAGCTCGCCGACCTGATCGGCCTGGACACGGTGGCCTCGGTCGCGGACTCGATGTACGCGGAGTACAAGGAGCCGCTGTACGCCGCTCCCCCGCTGCTCCAGCGGATGGTGGACGCGGGCCGGCTCGGCCGCAAGACGGGCTCGGGCTTCTACCCGTACGACTGACGGCGCGACTGTGGGCCGTGAGCGGGCGGTTCAGCTCAGGGTCCACAGTTCTCCCCACCCCGCTGCTCGGCCGCAGCCGCCGCACTACTGCACGTCGCGGTCCTCCCACGCTCCGAATGTGACGCCGTCCTCGGTGACCCAGGCCTCTCGCCCGTTGATCGATGCCGTCCCCTGGACGACCGCCCCCGCAGCAGACGGGGAGGAGAAGACGACGTCCCTGGTCAGATGAGCGGTTCCATCGGCCCTGACAAGGATCGAGCCGTCTCCCAGAAGCTTGCGGTGTGACGTCTGCCTGGCCTTGTACTGCCGCACGGTGGACTCGCTGAGTCCACCCCGTTCCGGCATCGCAGGGCAGACGACCGAGCCCTCAAGGACCGTGAACTCCCCGTCGATCAGCTGCGCTCGAGCATCCACTCCGAGCTTCTTCCGCCTGAATCCGAACACGGGGGACGCTGCCGTGCGGACGCCGCCGCCGGCACCCGGCACAGGAGCAGGCCCTACGCCTGCGACAGCGGAACGGGTCTCGCGCCCGCGGAACATGTCGATGCCGAGGACAGGCAGCACCACCCGCAACTGGTCGATGAAGTACTCCATGTCCGAGGCATCGGCCTCGGGCAGCTCGGCTCCGCCGGTCGGTTCGTTGCCGTTGTCCAGTGGTATCCGGCCGATCGACTTGGCCAGCCGGATCAGGCGCGCTTCCAGGTAGCGCACATGGGCGCTGGTGAGGTTCGTGTCCTTGGAGGTGATGACCACGACCTCGGACCAGAAGTCCTTCTTCGCGTCGTGCTGGATCAGGCGGTTGGCCACGTCGTCGGACTGGCCGATGTAGGCAAGCCGGTCCCCAGGTGATTTCGGGTCGTCGCCGAACAGGATGTAGACGCCTGTGCGCCGGGCCTCCGGGCGGGTCCGGATCTCTCCCAGCTTCTCGCGTTTCCCTTTGAGCAGGTGCCCGGTCCAGTTCATGATCTCCGCGGTCATGAGTCCGCCGGCCGTCCCATCGATCAAGAAAAGACGCACCTGTTTGCCAACCATCGGGGCAGCCTACTGTCAGCCCTGCGGAATCTGCCATTCCAATAGGGCGTCAACTCGCCTCATCCCTGCCGAAGGCACCGACGGGACCAAGAGTCCCGGTCAGGGAATTTCAGGCATTTCGGTATCCCACCCAGAAGATGATGGCCGGCCTCCAATCCACTCGGGGCTGAATTGTTGCGTTCAAGTTGGCCAGGCACTTCAACTCCCCCAAGAAAGCCGAAGTCGCCCAGGAGTACATCGGACCGGCCGACCGGTGACGCATTCTCGCGCAGAAGTGGATCTCTGGAGAAGCGAATCCCTGGCGCTTTGGGCCGGAAATACGGGGCCCGGTTCCGGCAGGCCTTTTTACGGTGCCGAGTTCACAGATGGACGTTCCAGCCCCGGACCCCTGCCCCAGTGCATGGTCGACGCGGACCTGCTCGCCGCAGGGCGGGCTCGGGCCTCCACTCCTGCGGGTGAAGACCTCCCACTCACACTTGGATCGGGATGAACGGTCAGCGCAAGGAAGCCCGTGGTGCGGCGATGCCGCCGGCGCGCCTGATGGGTCCCGTGGCGCTCGACCCGGCCCGAATCGTGTTGTCGGCGCTCAGGATGCGCGGTGAAAGCGGTGGTGCAGGTCGCGCACCTGTTCCGCGAGGCCGGGAATCGGGCCCTCCACCACGAGGTCAGGGACGACATCCCGGATCGGCAGGGCCCGGACGGGAGGCGCGGGAACATCCAACTCGGCGAGCCAGGCAACCAGTTGCTCGGAGGAGCTCACGTACACGATGCGTCCCAGCCCGACCCAGCCATGCGCGGCGGCGCACATCGGGCAGTGCTCACCCGAGGTGAAGACGGTCGCCGCCGCCCGTTCCCCGGGGGGCATGTTCGCCGCGGCCCACCGCGCCAGCTCGAACTCCGGATGGCGGGTCCGGTCGCCCGAGGCGACACGGTTGTGGTCCTCGGCGAGGACGGTCCCGTCCGCGGCGACAAGCACGGAGCCGAACGGCTCGTCGCCCACTTCCAGCGCCTCGGTCGCCAGTTCCACGCAGCGGCGCAGATGCCGCAGGTCAGCGTCGGTCACCATGATGCCCCCAGCCCTTGTTCTCCAGCGGATGCTAGACCCTCGATCCGCTCGACGCATCCGAACTACTGGATGCGCATCACCCCGGCCCGGCCCGCAGCCGGCGTCGGACGACGGCGACAGCGGGTCACCGTGTCGGGTGGGGCCGGTCCGCCCGGCACGGAGACATGTGCTGTCAGCTCAGACGCATGTGATGGAGCATCAGCAGTCCGGCCGCCATGTTCGCCGCCGGTATCTCACCGCGCGCGACCATGTCCGGCACGAGCTTGAGCGGGACCCATTCGCGGCGCGAGGACTCGAAGCCGTCCGCAGGAGGACCGGTGTACGTCGCCTCCCCGGACCAGAAGAGATGATGCCGGGCGTCGACGAGGCCGTTGGCCGGTTCCACGGTCATGAGTGGGCGCAGCTCGCCGGGGCGCCAGCCGGTCTCCTCCTCCATCTCCCGCGCCGCCGCGGCGGCGATGTCCTCACCGTCCTCGACCACGCCGGCCGCGAGCTCCCAGCCCCAGCTGTCGGTGATGAACCGGTGCCGCCACAGGAGCAGGACCTCGTTGGCCTCATTGACGACCGTCGCCGCGGCGACGGCCCGGAGCCGGATGAGGAAGTGGTCCAGGTGCCGGCCGTCGGGGAGAACGACATCCGCCAGGTTGACCCGGAACCAGCGATTCTCGTACACGGTCTGTTCGTTCAAGTTCGTCCACTGCACAGTTCTGCCACCTTCCGACTGGTCGATGGCAATATCGGAGCAGGGTCCGCTTCGCTGGGGAACGCGTGAGCAGTCCTCGGGCGGGGCTCACAGAGGCACGCGCAGCGCCCCGTCGATGAGGCTTGCTGCCGCTCGGGCGTCGGTGCTGCCGCTCACGGCCAGATGCTCCCGTACGGAGCGCAGGCGTTCCCGGAGCCGCTGGGATTCCATGCCCCAAGCACGTTCCGCCATTTCCGAGGCCGTGCGGGCGGCTCTGTCGGCCTCTCCCTGAAGCAGTTCGAGATGGGTGAGCATGGCGAGCCGGTGCACGGTCCCGCGATCGTGCGCCGGGGAGCGTACGGCCACCGCCGCGTGCTCCCGGGCAGCGGGGAGATCCCCGAGACACAGCAGAGCCTCCGCCACCTGGACGTTGACGAGGCCCGGCTGCACATACCCCGTCTCGTCCGGTTCGCCGCCGCTCCGGATACGGCCGGCCTCGGCCTCGGCACGGCGGATGCACACCAGAGCGCTGCGGTGGTCACGGAGCCGGGCGTACGCCTTGGCCTGCATCGCGTGCAGATCGGCCGCCAGCGCCGGGGTGATGTGCGGGCCCGCCGCGCGCAGTGCGGCCTCGGCGAAGGCGACGGAGCGCCTGTATTCGGCCAGGTGCAGTGACTGGTTCACCAGCAGCGCGATCACGTATCCGCCGAGGCCCCGGTCCCCGCCGGCCTTGGCCAGGCGCAGGGCCTGGTGGAAGTAGCGCTGGGCGAGTCCGTGGGCGTCGGAGTCGTAGGCGCAGATCCCCGCGACTGCCACCAGCCCGGCGGCCGCGCGGTGGAGGCGGCGGCCCGTGGCGTCGCTGTACCCGCCGCGCAGCAGCGGCGCGGTCTCGGCGTTGAGGAAGCCGACGATGCGGGCCCTGGTCGCGATACCGCCCGCCTTGCGGTACATCTGCTCGTAGTGCGCGCGGGCCGCCCGGAGCATCACTATGTCCGCCATGCTCACGCGGGACGGGCCGGGGCGGGAGACATCGGCGTCCTCGGGTGGGTTCTCCCACTCCCAGACCGGCATCACGGCTGTCGTGCCCGTGACGGCGGGCGCGGCGGCGAGGTGCGGACGCTGCTGTTCGTCGGAACGCCACAGGGCGGTCGCGTGCTCGACGAACCCGGAGAGGCCGCCACCCTGGGCCGCGGCCGGGTGCATCCCGGAGATCCCCATGCCGATGTCGTCGAGCGTGACGGGCCGGTCCAGCCGACCCGCGAGGACCTCGCAGATCAGGTCGGGGACCTGCCCGCGCGGACGCTGGCCCTTGAGCCAGCGGCTGACAGCCGTGTGTTCGTAGCGCAGGCACAGCCCGCGGGCACGACCGGCCTGGTTGACATGACCGGCGAGCCCGGCGCGGGACACACCCGCCTCGTCGATCAGGGATTCGAGCAGGACGTTGGGCTCCATTGCCCCCCCATGTACGCGTCGCAATGAGCCTAGTGGAGCACGATTCACACGGGGTGTGAACGGAATGCCCGAACCGTCCTGCTGTGCGCTCTGCCGCGCCCGTGCGCCGCTCGCTTGAATGAGTGCCTCGCAAGAGGCGGCCGGGTCGTCGGCTCCCCCTCGTACAGTTCGACGACCTGCCCCGCGCCGTTCGTCCTGCCGGCCTGCCCGACACTCCGTGGCAGGGCGGGCGGCGCCGGACCGCACGACCCGCTGTCCCGATGGCAGCAGGCACGGGTGCGGTCCCAGGGCCGTCCGGCGAGACAGAAGGGGCGTATCCGTTCACCGGATACGCCCCTTCTCACCGCCTGTGCCGACTACGCGCCGCGCAGCACCGCACCGGTGCGCTGGGCGGCCAGGGCGACCGCGGTGTCGCGGGCGGCCGAGGCCTCCTCGACGGTCAGCGTCCGGTCCGCGGCACGGAACCGCAGCGCGTACGCCAGGGACTTCCTGCCCTCACCGATCTGCTCGCCGGTGAAGACGTCGAACAGCCGCAGCGATTCGAGGAGCTCACCGGCGCCGTCGCGCAGGGCCCTCTCGACCGCGTCGGCGGGGACGTCACCCGCGACGACGAGCGCGACGTCCTGGGTCGCCACCGGGAAGGTGGAGATCCGGGGAGCCTGGAGCGCGCCGTCGACGGCCTGCTCCAGGACGTCGAGCTCGACCTCCATGGCGCAGCTGCGCTCGGGCAGGTGGAGGTCCTTGATGACACGCGGGTGCAGTTCGCCCGCGTGTCCGAAGAGGGTCTCCTCGCCGTTCACCGTGACATACAGCGCGGCGCAGCGGCCCGGGTGCCACGGTGCGTGCCGGTCGGCGCGGACCGTGACCTCGACGCCCGCCTCTCGGGCGATGGCTCGCGCCGCCTCGACGGAGTCCGCCCAGTCGGCGGGGCGTCCCCTGCCCCACCAGCCGGCCTGCTCGCGGGCGCCCGCGAGGACGACGGCGGCGCGGCGCGGCTGGCGCGGGAGTGCCGCGTCCAGGCCGGCGATCTCCTCGTCGGTGGGACGGCGGTCGACGGGCAGCCGTTCGGCCTTGGTCTCCTCGCCGGTCAGTGGGGTCTCCCCTGCTCCGGCGAGGCCGGGAGCCTGGGGAATGAAGACCAGGCCTGTCTCGAAGAGCGCGAGGTCGTGGCTGCCGCGGCCGTCGTTGCGCCGCAGTGCGCCGAGCAGGCCCGGCAGCAGCGTGGTGCGCAGCGCGGGCTCCTCGTCGGAGAGCGGGTTGACGAGCTTCACCGTACGGCGGCGTGCGTCGTCCGCGTCCAGGCCGAGCTGGTCCAGGACGGCGTCGCCGATGAACGGGTAGCTGAGCGCCTCGACGTATCCGGCGCCGGCGAGTGCCCGGCCGATGCGCCGGTGCAGCCGCTGGCGGTCGGTGAGCCCACGGCCGGACGGCGGCGTCGGCAGGGTGGAGGGAAGGTTCTCGTACCCCTCCAGCCGGATGACCTCCTCGGCCAGGTCGTTCGGCGCGGCGAGGTCGGGGCGCCAGGAGGGCACCGTGACGATCAGCTCGTCCTGCCCGTAGACGTCGCAGCCGACCTGCTGGAGCCGGCGTACGACGGTCTCGCGGCCGTAGGAGACACCGGCCACCTTGTCCGGGTGGTCCGCGGGCATCGCGATGGTGTGGGGCGCGGACGGGGCGCTGAACTCGGTGACGCCCGCCTCCGCCGTGCCGCCCGCGAGGAGGACCAGCAGGTCGACCGTGCGCTGCGCGGCAGCGGCGGCGGCCTGCGGGTCGACGCCGCGCTCGAAGCGCCTGGACGCCTCGGAGGACAGCTTGTGCCGGCGTGCCGTCCGGGCGATCGAGATCGCGTCGAAGTGCGCGGCCTCGATGACGACCTCGGTGGTCCCGGCGTCCTCGGCCACATCGGCGATCTCGGTGTGGGCACCGCCCATGACGCCCGCGAGGCCGATCGGCCCGCGGTCGTCGGTGATGACCAGGTCCTGGGCGTCCAGGACGCGCTTGACACCGTCGAGCGTGACGAGCTTCTCGCCCTGCTCGGCGCGGCGCACCCCGATCGGCCCGTCGATCCGGGTGCGGTCGTAGGCGTGCAGCGGCTGGCCGAGCTCCAGCATCACGTAGTTGGTGATGTCGACGGCGAGCGAGACCGTGCGCATCCCGGCCTTCTGCAGCCTGCGCTGCATCCAGATCGGGGAACGGGCCTCGGGCCGCAGGCCGGTGACGGTACGCGCGGTGAAGTTGCCGCACCCGATCGGGTCGGACACCTTCACCGGGTAGCCGTACGCGTTGGGCGCGGGCACGTCCAGGAGCGCCGGGTCGCGCAGGGGCAGCCCGTACGCGACGGCGGTCTCACGGGCGACACCGCGCATCGAGAGGGCGTAGCCGCGGTCCGGGGTGACGGCGATGTCGAGGACCTCGTCGACGAGTTCCAGGAGCTCGATCGCGTCGGTGCCGGGCTCGTACTCGGGCGGCAGCACGATGATGCCGTGCGTGCCGTCGTCGCCCATGCCGAGCTCGTCGGTGGAGCAGATCATGCCGTGCGAGGTCTTGCCGTACGTCTTGCGCGCGGCGATCGCGAAGTCACCGGGCAGGACGGCGCCCGGGAGGACCACGACGACCTTGTCGCCGACGGAGAAGTTGCGTGCGCCGCAGACGATCTCCTGCGGTTCACCGGTGCCGTTGGCGGTGCCGACGTCGACCGTGCAGAAGCGGATGGGCTTCTTGAAGCCCTCCAGCTCCTCGATGGTCAGGACCTGTCCGACGGCCAGGGGGCCCTTGAGGCCGGCGCCGGTCTGCTCGACGGTCTCGACCTCGAGGCCCACGGCGACGAGCTTGGCCTGTACGTCACGGCCGGTCTCCGTCGCCGGCAGGTCGACGTACTCCCGCAGCCAGGAAAGCGGGACGCGCATCAGATCTCCATCCCGAACGGCCGGGTGAACCGGACGTCACCCTCGACCATGTCTCGCATGTCTTCGACGTTGTGGCGGAACATCAGCATCCGCTCGATGCCGAACCCGAAGGCGAATCCGCTGTACTTCTCGGGGTCGACACCGCAGGCGACGAGCACCTTGGGGTTGACCATGCCGCAGCCGCCGAGCTCGATCCAGCCCTCGCTGCCGCAGGTGCGGCAGGGGCGGTCGGGGTTGCCGACGGACTCGCCGCGGCAGACGTAGCAGACCATGTCCATCTCGGCGGACGGCTCGGTGAACGGGAAGAAGTTCGGCCGGAGCCGGGTCTTCATGTCCGGGCCGAAGAGCGCCTGGACCATGTGGTCCAGGGTGCCCTTGAGGTCGGCCATGGTGAGGCCCTCGTCGACGGCGAGCAGCTCGATCTGGTGGAAGACCGGGGTGTGCGTGGCGTCGAGCTCGTCGGTGCGGTAGACCCGGCCGGGGCAGACCACGTAGACGGGGGGCTTGCGGCTGAGCAGGGAGCGGGCCTGGACCGGCGAGGTGTGCGTACGCAGCACGATGCCGGACTCGTCACCCGTGGTGGGCTTCCCGTCGGGCGTCGTGCCCTGGACGAAGAAGGTGTCCTGCATCTGCCGGGCCGGGTGGTCGGGCACGAAGTTCAGGGCGTCGAAGTTGAACCACTCCGCCTCGGCCTCGGGGCCCTCGGCGATCTCGTAGCCCATGGCCACGAAGACGTCGGCGACGCGCTCCATGATGGTCGTCAGGGGGTGGCGCGCACCGGCCGGTGTGCGGTCGTACGGCAGGGTGACGTCCACCGCCTCCTCGACCAGCACCCGGGCGTCACGCTCGGCCTCCAGCTCGGTCTGGCGTGCGGCCAGAGCCTTGGAGACGGCGCCGCGGGCCTGGCCCACGCGCTTGCCCGCCTCGGCCTTGGCCTGCGGCGGCAGCGCGCCGATCTCGCGGTTGGCGAGCGACAGGGGCGAGGTACCACCGGTGTGCGCGGTCTTCGCCTGGGCGAGCGCGTCGAGGTCGCCCGCGGCGGCGAAGGCGGCGAACGCCTCGTCCCGCAGGCGCTCGATCTCTTCCGGTTTCAGTGCCTCGACCTCGACTGGGTCGTACGACTTGTTCGGTGCCGACATCTCTTCCCGTGCTTCCGATTGGCTGGTGGCGACCCTGGTTGGACGACTGAGGACGCAAAGGTGCCAAAAGCCGAGTCTACGGGCCGCCGGGGGGCGAAGAAGCCCGTGGGCCGCTCAGGCCAGGTAGGCCGGCGTGCTCACGGGCAGAATAAATCGGAATTCCGCGCCGCCACCGGGTGCGCGGTCGACCGTGATGGTGCCGCCGTGCGCCTCGACGATGCCCTTGACGATGTACAGGCCCAGGCCGGTCCCGCCGCGCTTGCTGCCCCGCCAGAAGCGGGTGAAGACGCGGCCCATCGACTCCTCGGGGATGCCGGGACCTTCGTCGCTCACGGTGACTGCCGTTCCGTTCTCGTCGCTCTTCGCCGGTGCGGGCGCAGGGGCGATCTCGATTGTGACGGTTCCCTCGCCGTGCCGCACCGCGTTTTCGAGAAGGTTGCCGAGCACCTGGTCGACCTTGTCGGGGTCGGCCCAGAGCGCGGGCAGCGGCTGCCGGGTGTGCACCAGGAAGCGGTCGGGCGCCTGGCCGGTCGCGATGAGCGCCTGGACGTGGCGTTCGACGGCCGCGGAGACGTCCACGGGCTGGCGGCGCAGCTCCAGCCGCCCGGAGTCGATCCGGGAGATGTCGAGCAGCTCGGCGATGAGCCGGGTGACACGGTTGGCGTCCGCGTCGACGGTCTCCAGCATCAGCCGCTTCTGGTCGTCGGTGAACCGCTCCCATTTGGCCAGCAGCGTGGCGGTGAAGCCCTTGACGGAGGTCAGCGGCGAGCGCAGCTCGTGGGCGACCGTGGCGATCAGCTCGGCGTGGCTGAGCTCGGTGCGCCGGCGCGCCTCGGTGCCGCGCAGCGACACGACGAGGCGGCGGACCGGCCCGGTCGGCGTCCCGCGTACGTACCGCGCGGAGACCAGGACCTCGCGGCCGCCGGGGAGCAGGAGATTGCGCTCGGGCTGGCCGACGCGGGTGGCGAGACCGCCGTACGGGTCGGTCAGGTCCCACCAGCGTCGTCCCTTGAGGTCCTCCAGCGGCAAGGCCTGGTCCAGCGAGAGGCCGAGCGCGGCGGCCCGGGGTGTGGCGGTGATCCTGGCAGCGGCCGCGTTGAAGCAGACGACCCTGCCGTTCTCGTCGGCGACGACGAGACCGTCGGGCAGATCGTCCGGGTCGATGCCCGTCGCGGGACCGAGGGCCGGGCTTCCTCCGGCCTCGTCGGGGAGGGCGCGCACGGCGGCCGTGTGTGTCGCTCGCGGCCCGCTCATGCCGACAGCCATCGTCCCGTATCCCACCTCTCGAACCGGCGCAGTGGGCCCCCGAGTTCGTCACCCTACTAGGCGTCAGCGGCAGGGCGACACCCTTCGGATGGTCACCGTCGGGGTGTGGCCCGTATCGATCGGTGGGGCGCGGGTGGGATCAGTCCGCGCGCCGGGGGCGCTGCGCCCGCGCGGAGGCGTAGAGGCAGACGGCGGCGGCGGTGGCGAGGTTGAGACTCTCGGCCTTTCCGTGGATCGGGACCCGGATCACGGCGTCGGCCAGGGCACGCGTCTCCTCCGGGAGGCCCCATGCCTCGTTGCCGAACACCCAGGCGGTGGGCCCGCCCATGGTGCCCGCGTCGAGTTCGTCGTCCAGGTCGTCCTCACCGGCGCCGTCGGCGGCCAGAATGCGCACCCCGGCGTCCCGGAGTCCCCGCACGGCCTGCTCCACGGGTACGCCGACGGCCACCGGAAGGTGGAAGAGCGACCCGACGGAGGCCCGGACCGACTTGGGGTTGTAGAGGTCCACGGAGGCGTCGGTGAGCACGACCGCGTCCGCGCCGGCGGCGTCCGCGCAGCGCAGCACCGTGCCCGCGTTACCGGGGTCGCGCACGTGGGCGAGGACCGCCACCAGCGTGGGCCTCGCCGCGAGGATGTCCTCGAAGGGCGAGTCCAGGAAACGGCAGACGCCGATCAGGCCCTGCGGGGTGACGGTCTGCGAGACGTCGGCGAGCACGTCACCGTCCGCGAGGTGCACGCGGGCGCCGGCGGCACGGGCGGCGTCGATGATGTCGGCGTACCGGTCGGCCGCCTCGACGGTGGCGAAGAGCTCGGTCAGCGTGGGTTCGCCGTCGCCGCCCCGGTGCGCGGCTGCCTCCCGCACGGCCTGCGGCCCCTCGGCGATGAACCTGCGCTCCTTGCCGCGGAAATTACGCCTGGCCAGCCGTCGTGCGGCGGCGACTCGCGGCGATCGCGCGGAGATCAGTTCGGGGGTGCCCATGGTCGGCGGCGAGCCTCTCTGCGTAAGTCAGCTTCTCTGCGTACGTTTCTCCGCGTACGGCTGACCGCGTACGCGACACGTGCTGCAACGCACCGGACCCGCAGACGGCGCGCGTCTGCGGGTCCGGCGTAAACGCTTGGCGACGGAAGTGCTGCCGGATCAGGCGGCCTTCGGGGCGTTGACGTCGCTCGGGAGGGCCTTCTGGGCGACCTCGACGAGGGCGGCGAACGCGTTGGCGTCGTTGACCGCGAGCTCGGCCAGGATCTTGCGGTCCACCTCGATGTTGGCGGCCTTCAGACCCTGGATGAGGCGGTTGTACGTCATGCCGTTCTGGCGGGCGGCCGCGTTGATGCGCTGGATCCAGAGCTGACGGAAGTCGCCCTTGCGCTTCTTGCGGTCGTTGTAGTTGTAGACCAGGGAGTGGGTGACCTGCTCCTTGGCCTTGCGGTACAGGCGCGAACGCTGACCGCGGTAACCGCTGGCGGCCTCGAGGATCGCCCGGCGCTTCTTGTGGGCGTTTACTGCCCGCTTGACGCGTGCCACTTTTAACTCCTTGCAGCGGGGTCAGGTGGTCTCTGTGCGGACCCACCCGACCCGGAAACGAATTGGTCCCGGTCGGATCGAGGTCGCGCCTCCGGGCTCACCGGAGGCCGCGCCTCACTTGCCGAGAAGCTTCTTGACCTTCTTGGCGTCGGCCGGAGCCACGACGACCGTGCCGGTCAGCGAGCGGGTCTTCTTCGACGACTTGTGCTCGAGCAGGTGGCGCTTGCCGGCCTTCTCGCGCAGCACCTTGCCGGAGCCCGTGATCTTGAAGCGCTTGCTGGCACCGCTGTGCGTCTTGTTCTTCGGCATCGCGCCGTTATCTCCTCGTCAGTGGCGCCCCTCTCGGTGCGGGCACCGGACTGCGGGGGCGTCAGATCTTTGGGTGGTTTCCGAGGGACCCGGGGGCGCCTGGGTGGCGGCCCCCGGAGGTCACGCCTCGGAAGGTGTCTCGGCCGGAGCCTCGGCCGCTGCGGCCGGGGCCTCAGCGGTGTCACCCTCGGACTCGGCGTCGGGGGTGACTCCCTGACGCTCCGCCTTGCGGGCGGCCTGGGCCTCGCGGGCTTCGGCCATGGCTTCGGTCTTCTTCTTGTGCGGGCCCAGAACCATGATCATGTTCCGGCCGTCCTGCTTCGGGTTCGACTCGATGAAGCCGAGGTCCTCGACGTCCGAAGCGAGACGCTGGAGCAGTCGGAAACCCAGCTCCGGGCGGGACTGCTCACGACCACGGAACATGATCGTGATCTTGACCTTGTCCCCCTGCTTGAGGAACCGGACGACGTGACCCTTCTTGGTGTCGTAGTCGTGCGGGTCGATCTTCGGCCGGAGCTTCATTTCCTTGATGACCGTGTGCGCCTGGTTCTTGCGCGCCTCACGGGCCTTCATGGCCGACTCGTACTTGAACTTCCCGTAGTCCATGAGCTTGCACACGGGGGGACGGGCTGTCGCCGCCACCTCGACCAGGTCGAGGTCGTACTCCTGTGCGAGCTCCAGGGCCTTGGCAAGCGGGACAATCCCGACCTGCTCGCCGCTGGGACCGACCAGTCGCACCTCGGGAACGCGAATCCGGTCGTTGATGCGGGGCTCGGCGCTGATGGATCCTCCTCGGTAGCACCACGCGACCGCCTGGCGGACAGCCGCGTAACGTCTTCTGTAAGACCAACCGAGCCGGGAAAGCAGAAATGCCCCGGACGGGACACAGGCGGGGCTCCTGGAACTACCGGAACACCGTCGCGTGCAACCGCGGGGCGCAATCGGGCGGCCCCATCGTCCGTACGGAACGATGGTTGCCACCTGACCGGTGACCCGCCGTCCCGGAGGACGGTCAGGTGGGAGATCGGAGCCTCCACTTGTGGGCCGAGCACATAGGTGTCCGGCCGGTCGTTACACAAGGTTAGCAGCTCCCCGGGGGTACGGCGAACCCGCTGCCCGGGGCGGCTCCCGCAGCAGGAGGCGCGCCCGCGTGGCCTTATCGTGTGAGCATGAGCGACACGACCACTCCCAGCACCGAGAACCCCGGCTTCGACGACATGGCCCGCGACATCGCGGAGGTTCCCGCGGTCGAGGTGATCGTGACCGTCGCCGTCAATCTGATGAGCGCGGCGGCCGTGAAGCTCGGCCTGACCGAGGAGGGCGAGGAGCACAAGGACCTGGACGAGGCCCGCAAGCTGGTCCAGGCGCTGGCGGGGCTGCTCGACGCGAGCGCCACCGAGATCAGCACCTTCCACGCCTCGCCGCTGCGCGACGGCCTGAAGTCGCTCCAGCTCGCCTTCCGTGAGGCCTCGCTCGTACCGGACGAGCCCGGGAAGGGCCCGGGCGAGAAGTACACCGGCCCGGTCTACGGCTGATCCTCCGGCCAGGACCACGGCCCGACGAGCCCGCCGCCTGTGACAGGTGGCGGGCTCGTGCGCGTCAGCGGCTGAAGAGGGGGCTGCCCGGGGCCTCGGCACCGGGCGGCAGCAGTGCCAGGTCGATCCCGCGGACCAGCCGGGCACGCAGCACCTCGCTGGCCGAGAGCGTGTCGGCGACCCGGCGGGCGGCCTCCGCGACCACCGCGTCCGGCGCGAGGACCAGCGCGAGGGTGCCGTCGGCCGTGCCGGGGCCGAGGTGGGCACGCAACACCGCGGGCTCGGCGGCGACCGCCTCCCGCACCGCCTCGACGACGGCGGGGTCGTCGAGCGGGTCCGCACTGGCCCGGTTCTCGGCCAGGGCCAGCAGCGCCGGTCCGGTCAGCTCGAAGGCGACGGGCCCGGCGAGGTCGAGCACCACCGTGTCCGCCTTCTCGTGCGCGGCGGCCTGCAGCGCCTGGTGCAGGGGTACGGCGACGGGGCGCGCCTGCGGGTCCCAGCGTGCCAGCGCGGCGGTGGAGGTGAAGGCGGGCAGGGCGCGCCGGTCGCCGGCCTGCAGCGTCGGCACGGCCATGTCGCTGGTCTTCTCGCGGCGCAGCCCGCTCCCCCGTCGCCCGCCACCGCCCTTCCCAGGAGCTTCGCGTCCCTCCTCGGCGCCCTCCTCGACCTCCCCCAGCACGGCGACGACCGGCACGAGCAGCCGGGCGTCGCGCAGTGCCGCGAGGACGGGGCCGAGGGCCGTCCGGTCCTCGGCCCAGGCGGCGAGGGCCGCCGTCAGTTCGGGCGAGGCCGTGCCGTCGTCGTCGGAGAAACCGGGGTCCGGGATGTTCTTGAGCGCCACACGACGAGCGTAGTGGGTCGGTTCTCCCACCTCGGCGACAGGTCGGGCACAGGCTGCTGCCAGGGTCGCTGTCCAGCGTCCGGGCCATGTCCCGTCACAGAACGCGAAGGCCGGCGCTGTCCGGCCTCGTGACCGCCGCCGTCGTGCTGCTGGCCGGTTCCGCCGCGGGAGGCGCGTACCTGGTGGGTCGTTCGCCGGATGACGCGGCCGCCGCCGTGGCCGCCGTATCGTCCGCGTCGAGCCCGCCGGCCGAGGCGGGCCGGAGCGAGGAGCCCGAGGTGGATCTCGACGCGGAGCTGGCCGACGCGCTGGCACCCCTGGCGGACGGCGCCGACGTGTCGGTGGCCGTGCTGGACACGGAGAGCGGCGCGGGCGCCGCGTACGGGTACGGGTCGTACGACACCGCCAGCATCGTCAAGGTCGACATCCTGGCGGCCCTGCTGCTGCGGGCGCAGGACGAGGGCCGGGAGCTGAACGGCGCGGAGCACGCGTGCGCGGAGGCCATGATCCGGCGCAGCGACAACACCTCGGCCACCGAACTGCTCAAGGTGATCGGCGGGGAGGAGGGGCTCGACGCGGCCAACGTACGGCTCGGGCTGACCGCGACGGAGGCCGCGCACGCATGGGGGCTGACCCGGACCACGGCGTCCGACCAGGTGCGGCTGCTGGAGGCGGTGTCCCGGGCGGACTCGGTGCTGTCGGCGGCCTCTCGCGCCTATGTGACGGAGCTGATGGGCCGGGTCGACGCGGACCAGCGGTGGGGGGTGTCCGCCGCGGGCACCGACGCCGTGCTGAAGAACGGCTGGATGCCCCGGACGACGACGGGGCTGTGGGACGTCAACAGCATCGGGCGGGTGGAGAGCGGTGGGCACACCCTGCTGATGGCGGTGCTGTCGCGCGGTCATGCGACGAAGGAGGCGGGCGTCTCCCTCGTGGAGTCCGTCGCGAAGGCGGCGGCCGGCGTGGCCGGTGCGGCGGGCTGAGGCGGGCCGGACGGGGCGGTCAGCGGAGGGGGCCGGTGGGAAACGGGCTGTAGCCGGGTGCGGCGGTGTTCCTGCCGCCTGTGCTTCTGCCACCGGTGTTCCTGCCGCGCCACAGCACCACGGCCAGCGCGAGCAGTACGGCTCCGAGGCCGCCCGCCGAGGGGGCCAGCCAGCCGGCCGGGTCCCCGTCGTCCGCCTCCGGGGCGGGGCCCGAGCCGAAGTACTCGTCGCTGTGGCCGGCCTCGGCGGACCGCTCGCTCAGGTCGTCGGGGCGAAGCTTCGCCCCGGCCTCGATCGCGGCGGCGGGGTCGACGAGTCCGTAGCCCCTGGCGTCGTCGCGGCCGCCCGAGGGGGCGTCGCGTGCGCTGTCCGCGAGCAGGGTCTTGATCTGCGCGGGCGAGAGTCCAGGGTGCGCGGCGCGCACGAGGGCGACGGCCCCGGAGACGAAGGCGGACGCGGCGGAGGTGCCCCACTCGATGTAGTAGTGCCCGTCGGGGTTGGCCACGACGACGTCGACGCCGGGAGCGCTGACGGTGGCGTACCAGCGGCGGGTCGAAAACGCCGCATGGGTGCCGTACTTGTCGACCGCGGCGGCGGCGATCACACCGGGGTAGGCGGCCGGGTAGGAGGTCCGGTCGCCCTTGTCGCCGCTGTTGCCCGCGGAGGCGACGACGGCGACGCCCTTGCCGAGGGCGTACTGCACGGCGGCGTCCTCACCGGGTTCCGGGTGGGCCGACTCGCTGTCGTCGCCGAGGGAGAGGTTGATGACGTCGGCGCCGTGGTCGGCCGCCCAGCGGATTCCGTCGGCGAGTGCGGTTCCGCGGGACTCGCGGGCCTTGCTGCGCGACGGGTCACCGGACTCGAGGATCACCCGCACGGGAAGGATCTTCGCCTCGGGGGCGACACCGAGCACCCCGTCCGCCCGCCCCGGCCCGTTGCCGCGTCCGGCGATGATCCCGGCCATCGCGGTGCCGTGCAGGGCCCAGGAGCGGTCGCCCCGTCCGGCGCCGAAGCCGATGAGGTCCTTGCCCGGGAGCACCTGGCCGGCGAGGTCGGGGTGTTCGTCGTCGACTCCCGTGTCCAGGACGGCGACCGTGATGCCCTTGCCCTTGGTGGTCTGCCACGCGGTGCCGGTGTGCAGGGCCTCCAGGCCCCACTGCTGGTCCCTGATGGCGTCCGCGTGCGCGGGCACGGCGGGCAGCAGCGCGAAGGCGGCGGCCGTGGCCACGGCAGCGAGCGCCCGGAGCCGACGGGGACGGGTCATTCCGGCGTCTCCGTGAGGTCGGTGACGGTCCTGCGCAGGGTGCGCTCCACCCGGTCGGCGACGCCTTTCGCCTCGTGACCGAGTCCCGCCTGCGCGGTGGCCGTCGTGGCACCGTCCGCCATGGCCTCGGCAGCGGGCTGCGGCTCCGCGACCGTACGGCCGTCGGCGAAGCCGGAGACGGAGAACACGACGACGGGAACCTCGGTCAGGACGTGCACCGTCCAGCTGGCGCGCTGTCGCTCGCCGAAGCCGGCGGCGACGGTGCCCGCGACCGGGTAGGTCCGGGGCATCAGGTCGGAGCGGGCAGCCAGGCCCTGGGTGGTGAAGCGGGTGCTGAGGGCGCTCATCCCCTCGGTGCCGGCCTCGGTGACGACCATGCCGACGGTGGTGACGCTGCTGCGGGTGGCATCGGTGTAGGTCGCGCGCAGCAGGCGTTCGCAGCCGACCGGGCGGAGCGTCTCGACCAGCAGCGGGTCCAGACCCGCCGCGCAGCCGCTGTCCCTCGCGACGGCGACCCTGGTCCAGCGCCGGTCGGTGGCTCCCGGGCCCGCGCCGTCGCCCTTGAGGGTGCGCGGGAAGAGGGTGTCCACGGGCACGCTGTGCCAGACGGAACGGCTCACCGTGTAGGCGCTGTCGGTGTGGGGCTCGGCGGCGGAGTCGCCGGTGAGCCAGCTGCCGGTGACCGCTCCCCCGATGAGTCCGAGGCCGAGCACGGCACAGACGGCGGCCGCCACGGTCCTCATGGGGTTCCGGGCCTTGACGGGGCGCAGCCGGGTGGTGGTCTCGGCGGGCGTCTCGGCGTACGCGTAGTAGGCGCCGGGCGGGGGTGGTGTGGCACCGGGGCGCGGGGTGAGGTCCACCGCGCCGACGGGCCTGCGCCTGGTCGCGGCGGGCGGTGGCGGACCGGGCCGGACCGGTGGCGCGGGGGGTACGGGGCGGAGCCGGGTGGTCGTCTCCACGGGCGGCGTGGGCTCGGCACCCGGACCGGGCGGCGTGGGTGCGGAGCGAGGGGCTGGGGGTACGGGATCGGCACGCGGTGCGGGTGGGGCGGGGACGGCCGGTGGGGTGGTCGGGCGGGGCGGCACTGGAGCGCGCTGCGCCTCGGTACTCATCCGTCCCCCTGGTCCACGCCCCGTACCGCCGACGGACCGCCGTACCGCACGAGCCCGCTGGTCGATCGTGTACCGGTCACTCTACGGGGTGGACGGCGCCCCGTGGGAATGGGACAGGGGGTGCGGGATGATCTGCACCGAACGTCCCCTACCCCCGTCGTCGGGCTGTCTGGCAAGCTGCGGCCATGACTGTCCGCGCCACTGACCGGAGCCGTTACGACACGGCCACCGCCCATCTCGACGCGCCCGTCGCCGTCGTCGACCTGAAGGCCTTCGACGCCAACGCCGACGACCTGGTACGCCGGGCGGGCGGGAAGCCGATCCGGGTGGCCAGCAAGTCGGTGCGCTGCCGCGCGTTGCTCGAACGGGTGCTGGCGCGCCCCGGTTTCGCCGGAATCATGTCGTTCACGTTGGCGGAGTCGCTCTGGCTGGCCCGCGCCGGATTCGACGACGTACTGCTCGCCTATCCGTCGGCCGACCGGTCCTCGTACGCCGAACTGGCCGCCGATCCCAAGCTCGCGGCGGCCGTGACGGTGATGGTGGACGACCCCGCGCAGCTCGAGCTGATCGACGCGGCGCGGGGCGGTGGCACCGAGGAGATCCGGGTCTGCCTGGAACTGGACACCTCACTGCGTCTGCTGGGCGGCCGGGTCAGGATCGGCGCGCTGCGCTCCCCGCTCCGCTCCCCCGCCCAACTCGCCGAGCTGGCCCGGTCGGTGGACCGCAGGCCCGGCTTCCGGCTGGTGGGACTGATGGCGTACGAGGGCCATGTCGCCGGGGTCGGCGACGCGGTGGCCGGCCGGCCGCTGCGGTCGCGCGCGGTCCGGCTGATGCAGGCGGCGGCGCGCAGGGAGCTGGCGGCCAGGCGGGCGGAGGTCGTGCGGGCGGTCCGCGCGGTGGCACCCGGCCTGGAGTTCGTGAACGGGGGCGGCACCGGCAGTGTGCAGCACACCGCCGCGGAGTCCGCGGTGACCGAGATCGCCGCGGGGTCCGGTCTCTACGTACCGAGGTTGTTCGACAACTACACCTCCTTCACCGGCCGTCCGGCGGCGCTGTTCGCCCAGCCGGTGGTGCGGCGGCCGGGTGTGGGCGTGGTGACGGTGCTCGGCGGGGGCTACCCGGCGTCCGGGGCGGCGGGCGCGGACCGGCTGCCTGTGCCGTATCTGCCGGAAGGGCTGCGCTACGACCCGCAGGAGGGCCCCGGCGAGGTCCAGACGCCGCTGCTCGGGGCCCCCGCGGACGATCTGCTGATCGGCGACAAGGTGTGGTTCCGGCACGCCAAGGCCGGCGAGCTCTGCGAGCGCTTCGACGAACTGCGGCTGATCGAGGGTGAGCGGATCACCGCCACCGTGCCGACGTACCGCGGTGAGGGCCTCACCTTCCTCTAGGGCGGCGGCGGGCGTCAGCCGAGCGGGGTCACGTACGCACCCGAGATCCCTCCGTCGACGAGGAAGTCGGTGGCGTTGACGAACGACGAGTCGTCGCTCGCCAGGAAGGCGACCGCCGCCGCGATCTCCGTCGCCTCGGCGAACCGGCCGAGGGGGATGTGCACCAGCCTGCGGGCGGCGCGTTCCGGGTCCGTGGCGAACAGTTCCTGGAGCAGCGGGGTGTTGACCGGCCCGGGGCACAGGGCGTTGACCCGGATCCCCTCGCGGGCGAACTGCACCCCTAGTTCGCGGGACAGGGCGAGGACGCCGCCCTTGGACGCGGTGTACGAGATCTGGGAGGTCGCGGCGCCCATCCGCGCCACGAAGGACGCGGTGTTGATGATCGAGCCCCGGCCCTGGCGCCGCATGTAGGGGAGGGCGGCCTTGCAGCAGAGGTAGACGGAGGTCAGGTTGACGTCCTGGACGCGCTTCCACGCCTCCAGCCCGGTCGTGAGGATGGAGTCGTCGTCGGGCGGTGAGATGCCGGCGTTGTTGAAGGCGATGTCGACGGAGCCGTAGGTGTCGTCCGCCGCCGCGAAGAGGGCCTCGACCTGGTCGGGATCGGTGACGTCGACGGGGACGAAGGTCCCTCGCACCTCCTCGGCGGCGGCCCTGCCCGCGGTCTCGTCGATGTCGCCGCAGACGACGTGGGCTCCTTCCGATGCCAGCCGGCGTGCGGTGGCGAGGCCGATGCCGCTGCCCGCGCCGGTGATGACGGCGGTGCGGCCGGTCAGGCGGCGGCAGATGTTCTCGGAGTCGGTCATGTTCGCTCAGGCCTCCGTGCCGATGAAGACGTTCTTGGTTTCGGTGAAGGCCGCCAGGGCGTCGGGCCCCAGTTCGCGGCCGAGCCCGGACTGTTTGTACCCGCCGAACGGGGTCCAGTAGCGGACGGCGGAGTGGGAGTTGACGGAGAGGTTCCCGGCCCTCACCGCCTGGGACACCCGCAGGGCGCGGCCCACGTCGCGGGTCCAGATCGAGCCGGCCAGGCCGTGGTCGGTGGCGTCGGCCAGCCGGACGGCGTCGTCCTCGTCCTCGAAGGGCAGGACGACGGCGACGGGGCCGAAGACCTCCTCGGTGGCGACGGGTGCGTCGAGGGCGATCCCGGTGAGGACGGTCGGGGGGAACCAGAAGCCGGGGCCCGTGGGGGCGCCGCCCCGGATGCCGTCCGCGCTCTCGGGAACGTATCCGCGGACGCGCTCCAGCTGGGCCCGGGAGATCAGCGGGCCCATCTGCGTCTTCTCGTCCGACGGGTCCCCCACGACGACGGAGGTGATGGCGGGGACGAGGAGTTCGAGGAAGCGGTCGTACACGGAGCGCTGGACCAGGATGCGGGTGCGGGCGCAGCAGTCCTGGCCGGCGTTGTCCAGGAAGGACATGGGGGCGGTTGCCGCGGCGGCCTCGACGTCGGCGTCGGCGAAGACGATGTTGGGGCTCTTGCCGCCGAGTTCGAGGGTGAGCCTCTTCACCCGGTCCGCGCACCTGGCCATGATCTGCTTGCCGACGCGGGTCGAACCGGTGAAGACGATCTTGGACACGCCCGGGTGCTCGACCAGCGCGGCACCCGCCACGTCCCCCGCGCCGGGCAGCACCTGGAAGAGGTGCTGGGGGAGGCCGGCGTCGAGAGCGAGCCGGGCCAGGTACTGGGCGGTGAGCGGGGTGGTCTCGGCCGGTTTGAGGAGGACGGCGTTCCCGGCGGCGAGGGCGGGTGCGGTGCCCCAGGCGGCGATCGGCATGGGGAAGTTCCACGGGGCGATCACTCCGACGACGCCCAGCGGTTCGAGGAAGGTGAGATCGATCCCGCCCGGTACGGGGATCTGGCGTCCCGTGAGGCGCTCCACTCCCCCGGCGGCGTAGTCCAGCAGGTCCCGGACGTTGGCCGCCTCCCAGCGGGCGTTACCGAGGGTGTGTCCCGCTTCGGTGACCTCCAGCAGGGCCAGCCGCTCGGCGTGTTCGTCGACGAGGACGGCGAAGCGGCGCAGCAGCCGGGCGCGGTCGGCGGGAGCCAGGGCGGCCCAGGTGCGCTGGGCCGCCGTCGCGCGGGTGACGGCGGTGTCGACCTCGGCGGCGGTGGTGGCGGGGACGGTGGCGACCAGTTCTTCGGTCGCCGGGTTCAGGACACGGTGTTCGTGGATCACGGGGCTCCTCACAGGCGTTCGAAGGATCGGCGGAGCTCCCAGTCGGTCACCGCGGCGTCGAAGGCCTCCAGTTCGACGCGCGCCGTGTTGCGGTAGTGCGCCACGACGTCGTCGCCGAAGGCGTCCCGGGCCGTCTCGCTGCTCTCCCAGAGGCCGGCGGCTTCGCGGAGGGTGGTCGGGACCCGGTCGTATCCGGCGGTGTAGGCGTTGCCCTCGCAGGCGTCGGGGAGTTCCAGCTCGTTCTCGATGCCGTGCAGTCCGGCGGCGACGAGGCCGGCGACTGCGAGGTAGGGGTTGACGTCCCCGCCGGGCAGCCGGTTCTCGAAGCGCATCGAGCGGCCGTGTCCGACGACGCGCAGGGCGCAGGTGCGGTTGTCGTGCCCCCAGGCGACGGCGGTCGGGGCGAACGAGCCGGGCTGGAACCGCTTGTAGGAGTTGATGTTCGGCGCGTAGAGCAGGGAGAAGTCGCGCAGGGCGGCGAGCTGGCCCGCGAGGAAGTGCCGCATCACGGGGGACATCGTGCCGTCCTCGCCCGCCATGACGCTGTGCCCTTCCGCGTCCCGGAGCGAGAGGTGTACGTGGCAGGAGTTGCCCTCGCGCTCGTTGAACTTGGCCATGAAGGTGAGCGAGACGCCCTCCTGGGCGGCGATCTCCTTGGACCCGGTCTTGTAGACGGCGTGCTGGTCGCAGGTGACGAGCGCCTCGTCGTAGCGGAACACGATCTCGTGCTGCCCGGGGTTGCACTCGCCCTTGGCCGACTCGACGGTGAGCCCGGCGGCCGCCATCTCGTTGCGGATGCGCCGCAGCAGGGGCTCGATGCGTCCGGTGCCGAGGACCGAGTAGTCGATGTTGTACTGGTTCGCCGGGGTGAGGCCCTTGTAGTCGCGGTCCCAGGCCTGCTCGTAGGTGTCCTTGAAGACGATGAACTCGAGCTCCGTACCGACGTGCGCGGTCAGCCCGTGAGCGGCGAGCCGCTCCAGCTGCCGCCGGAGGATCTGGCGGGGCGCGGCGGCGACCGGTGTGCCGTCGTCCCAGGAGAGATCGGCCATGACCAGGACCGTGCCCTCGTGCCAGGGGATCCGGCGCAGGGTCGTGAGGTCGGGGCGCATCGCGAAGTCGCCGTAGCCGTTGGACCAGGAGGACATGGCGAACCCGTCGACGGTGTTCATGTCCGTGTCGACGGCGAGCAGGTAGTTGCAGCCCTCCGTTCCGTGTTCCAGCACCTCGTCGAGGAAGAAGGACGCCGCGAACCGTTTGCCCTGCAGTCTTCCCTGCATGTCGGTGAAGGCCAGGACCACGGTGTCGATCTCACCGCGCTCCACGAGCGCGCGCAGCTCGTCGGTCCCCAGCGGGGGTGTTCGCTCTGCCACGGGATACTCCTCGTTCGGTCAGGCGGTCTAAGGTATGGGAGAAAACCATTGGGGGGAAGGGAATCGGGACGTGGCGGAAGAGACCGGGGAACCCGGGGCCTTCGACCGGCTGGTGCCCGCGCTGCGGCCGGTCCGCGCGGGCAACGGCTTCGAGGAGGCGCTGGAGCAGATCCTTCAGGTGGTGCGGCTCGGCCTGGTACCCGGCGGAGGCCGGCTGCCGGCCGAGCGCGAACTGGCCGGGCTCCTGGGGATCAGCCGCGTCACCCTGCGCGAGGTGCTGAAGGTCCTCCAGGACCAGGGCCTGATCGAGGCGAGGCGCGGCCGGTACGGCGGTACGTTCGTGCTCCCCCGCACCGGTCCGGCCGACGGTGACGAACTGCGCCGCCGGACGGCGGACGTCGACATCGAGGACATCCTGCTGTTCCGCGAGGTCCTGGAGACGGGGGCCGCCGGGCTCTGCGCGTCGCGCGGCCTCGGCGACGAGGGCGCGGAGCGGCTGCGGACGGCTCTGGCGGCGACACACGAGGCACCTCTGCCCGACTACCGCAGGATCGACACCCTTTTCCATCTGACGCTCGCCGAGCTCTCCGGCTCCCCCTCCCTCGCGGCCCGGTACGCGGCCGTGCGGGCAGGCGTGAACGACCTCCTGGACTGCATCCCCCTGCTGGTGCGGAACCTCGAACATTCGCAGCTTCAGCACACGGCCCTCGTCGAAGCGGTGTCCGACGGCGACGAGGAGCGGGCGCGGGCGGTGATGCGCGAGCACTGCGCGGGGACGGCCGCGCTGCTCCGGGGCTTCCTGGCTTGATCCAGCCTTTCCGGATCACTCCTCTTGCGCGGCGGGCCCGCACGAACAAAGGTATGACGCAACACCATTGCACCGGGCCGGCCCGCAGACCGGCCGCCGGAGGGACCGCACCATGCACGAACCGCTCATCGGCGTCACGACCTATCTGGAGCCGGCGGCTCGCTGGGGCGTCTGGGAACTCCCCGCGGCGCTGCTTCCCTCCGCCTACCCCCGGCTGGTCCAGCGGTCCGGCGGACTGGCCGCGCTGCTGCCTCCCGACGATCCGGCGAAGGCGGCGGACGTCGTGGCACGGGTGGACGGCCTGGTGATCGCGGGCGGCGCCGACGTCGACCCCGGGCTGTACGGCGCGGAGCGCGACTTCCGGACGGGCCCGCCGGCACACGAGCGCGACACCTGGGAGGTCGCCCTGCTGCGTGCGGCGAGGGCGGCAGGCACCCCGGTGCTCGGGATCTGCCGCGGTATGCAGCTGCTCAACGTGGCGCTCGGCGGCACGCTGACCCAGCATCTGGACGGCCACGCCGGCCCGTTCGGGAAGGCCGGGGTCCTCGGCGAGCACACGGTGACGCCGGTGCCGGAGACGCTGTACGCCTCGCTCGTGCCCGAGGAGGCGTCCGTACCCACCTACCACCACCAGGCCGTGGACCGGCTGGCGCCGGGCCTGGTGGCCTCCGCGTACGCGGAGGACGGCACCGTGGAGGCCGTCGAACTGCCGGGCCTCCCGTGGGTGCTCGGGGTCCAGTGGCACCCGGAGATGGGCGACGACCTCCGCATCATGCGGGCCCTGGTGGCGGCGGCCCGGGCCGGGGCGGCCGTACCCTCGGCCTGAGGGCTGCCCCCGTGGCGGCCGGCGGCCCGGGGTGCGCCGCCCCCGGCCCGACCCCGGCGTCAGGACGCTTGCGGCTCCTGGGCGGTGAGGGAGAGCAGGTCACGGGCGGGTCCCGTGGGCCGGTGGCCGGCAGGCCAGACCGCGCGCAGTTGACGGCGCAGCCGGACTCCCGCCACCGGGACCTTGACCAGGCGCCGCGCGGAGAGCTCCTCGCCGAGCGCCAGTTCGCTCAGCACGCAGGGTCCGGCGCCGCTCTCCGCGGCTCCCTTCACCGCGGTGGTCGAGGAGAGTTCGAGCAGCGGGCGGGCCAGCCCGCCGTGGACGGCGAGCGCGGCGTCCAGGACCTGACGGGTGCCCGAGCCGTGTTCACGCAGGATCAGGGGCGTCGCGGCGAGTTCACCCGGCGTCAGCCGGCCACGGTGCGCCCACGGGTGGGAGGGTGCGACCACGACGACGAGCCGGTCGTGCGCGATGACGGTGCCGTCGAGGCCCTCCGGTATCGAGAGGCCCTCGACGAACCCCAGATCCGCCTCTCCGGCCAGCAGTCGCAGGGCGACCGCCGCCGAGTTGCCCGCGAGCAGGGACACTGCGGTTCCCGGCCGGCCGGCCCGCAGGGCGATCAGCCAGCCCGGCAGCAGGTACTCCGCGATGGTCATGCTCGCGGCGACGCGCAGCCGGGAGTCACGCCGGTCCCGCAACGCCTGGGTTCCCGCGTCGAACGCCTCGGCCGCCTCGACGACCCTGCGCGCCCAGTCGGTGACGAGGGCTCCCGCGTCGGTCAGCCGGGAACCGCGCGGCGAGCGGTCCACCAGCGCGACGCCGAGCTGCCGCTCCATCGACCGGATGCGGCCGGAGGCCGCGGGCTGGCTGATGCCGACCTCCCGCGCCGCCCTGCCGAGGCTCCCGTGCCGCGCGACGGCGAGCAGCAGCACCATGGCTCCCAGGTCGGGAACGCGGTGGGACAGAGCGGCGGGCGGGGGCACCATGCTGGACATAAGCCCAGCCTATGACCTCATAGCTCCACGCTCCCTGGTGGACGACCGTCCGCCCGCCGAGAATCGTGGCATGGCCATCTTTCCGCAGACCAAGACCGGGCGGAGCCGGACCGGTACCGGGACCCCTGCCTCGCGCACCGGCGCCCTCCGGCTTCCGTCGCTGCGGCACTTCGGCCCCAACTGGTACGCGACGGTGATGGGCACCGCCATCGTCGCGACCGCGGGCGCCACGCTGCCCGTGGACGTGCCGGGCCTGCGGGCCGCCACCGTCGTGGTCTGGGCCCTGTCCGCCGCGCTGCTGGCCGCCGTGCTCACGGCCCGCGCCGGACACTGGGTCCTGCACCGGGACCAGGCCCGTACGCACCTCATGGATCCCGCGGTCGCCCCCTTCCACGGCTGCCTGTCCATGGCGCTGCTCGCCGTCGGCGCGGGCACCATGGTGGCCGGCCGGGACGTCATAGGGCATCCGGCCGCCGTGGCCGTGGACACGCTGCTGTTCACGGCCGGCACGGTCACCGGTCTCGTGGCGGCCGTGGCGATCCCGTACCTCATGGTCGTACGGCACCGGCCCGCCCCGGGCACCGCGTCGCCGGTCTGGCTGCTGCCGCTGGTGGCCCCCATGGTCTCGGCCGCGGTCGGACCGCTGCTGGTGCCCGAGCTGGCTCCCGGACAGGGACGCGAGGCGCTCCTGCTCGCCTGTTACGCGATGTTCGGGCTGTCCCTGCTGGCGACCCTGGTGATCGTGCCGCTGGTCTTCGCGCGGCTGGTCCACGGCGGTCCCCTGCCGCTCGCGCTGACCCCGACGCTCTTCCTGGTGCTCGGTCCGCTGGGCCAGTCCACGACCGCCGTCAACCAGCTGGCCGACGTGGCGCCCGGCGCGATCGCGGCGCCGTACGCCTCGGCCTTCGGTGCCTTCGCCGTCCTCTACGGGGTGCCGGTGATGGGGTTCGCCCTGCTGTGGCTGGCCCTGTCCACCGCGATGGTGGTGCGTGCCGTACGGCGCGGCATGCGGTTCACGATGACGTGGTGGGGGTTCACCTTCCCCGTAGGTACGTGTGTGACCGGCGCGGCGGGACTGGCCCGGCACACCGGACTGGACGCCTTCACCTGGCTGGCCGTGGCCCTCTACGCGCTGCTCGTGACCGCGTGGGCGGTCGCCGGGGTGCGGACGCTGGGCGGGCTGTTCAGCGGAGCGCTGCTCGCAGCGCCCCGGCCGCTTCGGCCGGTGACGGTCCGTACCACGTGAGGTGACGGCCGTCGACGAACACGGCGTGCAGTCCGGGGAAGGCCTCGGGTCCGTCGCCCGCGGTGAAGCGGTACGGCTCGTCCGGCAGCACGACCAGCTCGGCTCCGCACGCGTTCAGCCCGGCCGGCGGGACGCGGCGGCGGGCCCTGCCCGCACGCGGTGAGGACCCGTTCCAGCTCGGCGAAGGCCTGGTCGAGCGTGCGGATCTCGGTGACCAGGACGTCCAGTCCGGAGTCCCGCAGAGCGGTCAGGTCCGCCTCGCGGTTCTCCTCCTCGTTCGCGAGGACGAGATCCGGGCGCAGGGACAGGACCGCGGCGGTGTCAGGGTTCTTCGTGCCACCGATCCGGGCGGCGGTGAGTCCGGCGGGACGGGTGCACCAGTCGGTGACACCGACGAGCAGACAGGGGGCGGTGACGGCGACCGCCTCGGTGAGCGACGGGACGAGGGAGACGACGCGCACCGGCACCCCCGTCAGCGGCGCGAGTCGTAGGTCGCGTCGATGTGTTCGGCGACGGAGACGACCAGCAGGCGGGTGCCCGGCACGGTCGCCCGCCACCGGTGCCTCACCCCGCCGGAGAGGAAGAGGGTGTCGCCCCGCCCCAGCCGGTGGGCCTGCCCTTCGGCCTCGACCTCCACGGCACCCTCCACGACGTACATCACCTCGTCGTTCCGGTGCTGGAACTCACGCCCGAGGTCCTGCTCGCCGATGAACTCGAGCGCGCTGAGCTGGTGCCGTCCGCGCACCAGCCTGCGCACACCGTCCTCGCCGTCCGCCCGTACGACGTCCACGGCGCGTGCCGAGTCCGCCGCGGCGCGCAGCCGCTCGGTCGTGGTCTCCAGCGCCTCCGCCACCCGGTCCAGGGACCGGGGACTGGGTCTGGCCCGTTCGTTCTCGATCTGGCTGAGGAACGGTACGGACAGGCCGCTGCGTCCGGCCACCGCGGCCAGGGTGAGTCCGAGGGTCCTGCGGCGTCGGCGAACCGCGGCCCCCACTCGAAGGGCTTCCTTCTCGTCCATGTCCGGCTCCCTCCCCGGATCGCCATCCTCCCGGTTGCCAGCACCATACGCATGTCGTCTGCGTGATGGAGCGGAAGCGGACAGGCGGGAAACCCTCGGGGACTCCTCAGACCAGCCTGAAGGGGACGGCCCCGGTTCGCTACCGGGACCGTCCCCTTCGGTCGTGACGGGATCGTGGGTCGGCTGATCAGCTGCCGACGGGCGTCAGCTTCGCCACCACGTCCGGGTTGGCGTCCATCCAGCGGCGGGCGGACTCCTTCTCCTTGCCGGCGCCGCCCTTCTGGATCTCCACCTCGAGCGAGGCCAGCTGCGCCTCGCTGAGCTTGAAGTCCTTCAGCCAGCCGGTCAGCTCCGGGAAGTCCTTCGCGAAGTCCTTCTTGGCGACCGTGTGGATCTGCTCGCCCTTGCCCCAGGCACCCTTCGGGTCCTCGAGCTTCTTCAGGTCGTGCTGACCGTAGGCCCAGTGCGGCGACCACAGGGTCACCACGACGGGCTCCTTCTTCTTGATCGACCGGTTCAGCTCGGCGAGCATCGAGGAGGTGCTGGAGGAGACGACCTTGTACTCGCCCTCCAGGCCGTACTCCTTGAGCACCTTCTTGTTGAGGGTGCCCATCATCCCGGCGCTGGACTCGATGCCGATGATCTTGCCGTCGAACTTCTTGCCCTGACCCTTGAGGTCCTCGAGCGAGTCGATGCCCTTGACGTACGACGGAACCGTCAGCTCGAGCGACGTCGGCCCGTACCACGAGCCGAGATCGACGAGGTTCTCCTTGTAACGGTTCCAGTAGTCCTTGTGCGTCGTCGGCAGCCAGGAGTCGAACTGGACGTCGAGCTGCCCCTGCGCGAGCCCGGTGTACAGCGGACCCGGGTCGAGCTGCTTGACCGTGGTCTTGTAACCCCGGTCCTCCAGCATGTTCTGCCAGAGGTAGGTGCTGGCGATGGCCTCGTCCCACGGGAAGTACCCCATGTTGACGGTCTTGCCCGCGTCCTTGCCCTGCTGCGAACCGCCCGCGCCGCCCGGTACCGGGGCCAGCTTGTCGACGACACCCGAGTTCTTCTTCAGCCAGTTGCGGACGCCGTCCTGCTCCTTGCCCTGGCCGGCCCCCTGGATCTCGTTCTCCAGGCTCGTGAGCTGCTTCTCGGTGAGCTTGAAGTCCTTGAGCCACTTCGCGACGGCGGGAGCCTTCTCGGCGAAGCCCTTGTGGGCGACGGTGTGGACCTCTTCGCCCTTGCCCCAGGCACCCTTCGGGTCCTTGAGCTTCTTCAGGTCGTGCTTGCCGTAGGCCCAGTGCGGCGACCACAGGGTCACCACGACGGGCTCCTTCTTCTTGATGGAGGCGTTCAGCTCGGCGAGCATCGAGGAGGTGCTGGAGGAGACGACCTTGTACTCGCCCTCCAGGCCGTACTCCTTGAGCACCTTCTTGTTGAGGGTGCCCATCATCCCGGCGCTGGACTCGATGCCGATGATCTTGCCGTCGAACTTCTTGCCCTGGCCCTTGAGGTCCTCGAGCGAGTCGATGCCCTTGACGTACGACGGAACCGTCAGCTCGAGCGACGTCGGCCCGTACCAGGCGCCCAGGTCCTCCAGCTGGTCGCTGTACTTGTCCCAGTAGTCCTTGTGCGTGGTGGGCAGCCAGGAGTCCGTCTGGAAGTCGATGTCACCGCGGGCGACACCGGAGTAGAGCGGACCGGCGTCGAGCTGGGTGATCCCGGTCTCGTAGCCGCGCTGCTCCAGGATCTCCTTCCACAGGTACGTGGAGGCGATGCCCTCGTCCCAGGGGATGTACCCCATGTTGATCTTCTGGCCCTGGCCGACGTTCGAGGCGTCTGCCTGTGCTGCCTTCGAGTCGGAGGAGCCGGCGATGTTGAGGCCGCCCGCGACGAGCGCGAGGACGACGACACCGGTCATCGCGACGGCGGTTCCCGGCTTGTAGTGCGTGAACTTCAGCCGCCGCGCACCGGCGGCGACCTTGGCGGCGGCACGGCGGCCGAGCGGGGAGACCCGCTCGTTGAGCGCGCCGGTCATCCGGTCCAGGTACATGGCCAGGATGACGACGGCGATCCCGCTCTCGGCGGCGAGGCCGACCTGGAGCTGGGTGATCGCGGCGTACACCTTCTCGCCGAGGCCGCCGGCGCCGGCCATGCCGCCGATGACGACCATCGACAGGGCCAGCATGATGACCTGGTTGATTCCGGCCATGATCGTCGGCAGGGCGAGCGGCAGCTGCACCCGGGTGAGGGTGTGCTTGGGCGAGGTGCCGAAGGCCTCGGCGGCCTCGACCAGTTCGCTGTCGACCTGACGGATGCCGAGCTCGGTCATGCGGACGCCGGGCGGCATCGCGAAGACGATGGTGGCGATCACGCCAGGGGTGACACCGACACCGAAGAACATGACGCCGGGGATCAGGTAGACGAAGGCCGGCATCGTCTGCATGACGTCGAGCACCGGCCGCAGCGCGGCGCTGACCCTGCTGTTACGGGCCGCCCAGATGCCCGTGGGCACGGCGATCACGATCGTGATGAGGGCTGCCACGACGACCAGCGAGAGGGTGGCCATCGCCTCGTCCCAGAGGGCGAGGGAGTCGATGAGCGCGAAGCCCGCGAAGGTGGCGACGGCGGGGATCACCCCGCGCAGCCAGAACGCGATGACGGCGAAGATCCCGGCTACCAGCAGGGGCTCACCGCCGCCCAGCACGGCGTTGACGCCGTCGTACATGCCGCCCAGGACGGTCTTGATGAAATCGAAGATCCAGGTGAGGTTCGACTGGAGCCAGTCGACCGCGTCCTCGACCCAGCTGCCGAAGGAGAGCCTAGGCACCGGCGATCACCTTCTTGACCTCGTCCCGGGGGGCCGGCACCTGGGTGTCGGTCCGGGGCTCCACCTGGGGCTCCTCGCCGAGCGCCGCGAGCAGCCTCTCGCGCGGGACGACGCCGATGACGTCGCCCTCCTCGCCGGTGACGACGACGGCCGCCCCGCTGGTGGAGAAGGGGACGAAGAGCTCCGCTATGGGAGTCTCCGAAGTCACGGTCGCCGGGGCCTCTGCCAGCAGGTCCTCGTCGGAGCGGCCCGTCTCGGGAGTCTCCATGATCGAACCCGCCGTGAGCACGCGGGAGCGGTCGACGTCCTGGATGAAGGACGCGACGTAGTCGTTGGACGGCCGGACGAGGATGTCCTCGGCGGTGCCCTGCTGGACGATCTCGCCGTCCCGCATCACCGCGATGCGGTCGCCGAGGCGCATGGCCTCGTTGAGGTCGTGGGTGATGAAGACGATCGTCTTCTTCAGACGCTTCTGCAGTTCGAGCAGCTGGTCCTGCATGTCGCGGCGGATCAGCGGGTCGAGCGCGCTGAAGGACTCGTCCATCAGCAGCAGGTCGGCGTCGGTGGCGAGCGCGCGGGCCAGGCCCACGCGCTGCTGCATGCCGCCGGACAGCTCGTCGGGCCAGGACTTCTCCCAGCCCGCGAGACCGGTCAGCTCCAGCGCCTCGGCGGCACGCGCCTCACGCGCCGCACGCGGGACGCCCTGGACCTCCAGGCCGTACGCAGCGTTCTCGAGCACGCTGCGGTGAGGAAAGAGCGCGAAGTGCTGGAAGACCATGCTGATCTTGGTGGAGCGGACCGAGCGCAGGTCACGAGGGCTGAGCGCGGTCAGGTCCTGACCGTCGAACAGCACCCGGCCGGCGGTGGGCTCCAGCAGACCGTTGAGCATCCGCAGCAATGTGGACTTTCCTGAGCCGGAGAGCCCCATGACGACGAAGATCTGGCCCGGCTCCACGGTGAAGGAGGCGTCGATCACCGCTGCGGTCGTTCCGTCGGCGCGCAGCTCGTCGCGGTGGGTACCGCCCTCGAGCTTCTGCACGGCTTGATCTGGTCGTCTGCCGAACACCTTGTACAGGTGCTCCGCTTGCAGCCTTGACACATACACCTCACGCGTTGAACCGAATCGGTCTGCCACCCCCTCCGGCAGACCGTGGAGCGGTGCGGGTCGGTCCGCAGAGCACGGGCACTTGTTGAAAAATGGACGTGGTCCGCTCCGGTGCCGCGCCTTCCCCCGCTTACGCGAACCAAACACTTGTGTGACCCAGCTCACTTGGAGGGAGCGAGGAGTGCGGGAACCGCACTCCCACCAGGCCCGCCGTGTCAGTGGGGTGCGGCATGATCGGTGGTGTGACGCGACGCCTGATGCTCCTCGACACCGCCTCCCTCTACTTCCGCGCGTATTTCGGCGTCCCCGACTCGGTGCGCGCACCGGACGGGACCCCGGTGAACGCCGTGCGCGGCCTGCTCGACTTCATCGCACGGCTCGTGCAGGACCACCGGCCGGACGACCTGGTGGCCTGCATGGACGCCGACTGGCGCCCGCAGTGGCGGGTCGACCTGATCCCGACCTACAAGGCCCACCGGGTCGCCACCGAGACCACCGCGGGCCTTCCCGACGAGGAGGAGGTCCCCGACACCCTGTCCCCGCAGGTCCCGGTCATCGAGGCCGTGCTGGACGCACTGGGCATCGCCCGGGTGGGCGTCAGCGCGTACGAGGCCGACGACGTGATCGGCACGCTGGCCGGGCGCGCCACCGGCCCCGTGGACATCGTCACCGGGGACCGCGACCTCTACCAGCTGGTCGACGACGCCCGCAGGGTGCGGGTCCTCTATCCGCTGAAGGGCGTGGGGACGCTCCAGGTGACGGACGAGGCCTGGCTGCGCGAGAAGTACGGCGTGGACGGCGCCGGGTACGTCGACCTGGCCCTGCTGCGCGGCGATCCGAGCGACGGCCTGCCGGGGGTGCCCGGTATCGGCGAGAAGACGGCGGCGAAGCTGCTGGACGCCTACGGCGACCTGGCCGGGATCATGGCGGCGGTGGACGATCCGGCCGCCGCGCTGACCCCGTCCCAGCGCAGGCGGCTGGACGAGGCCCGGGAGTACGTGGCGGTCGCCCCGAAGGTCGTCCGTGTCGCGGGCGACGTCCCTCTGCCGGCATTCGACCCAGCCCTCCCCCGGGAACCGCGCGACCCGGCGGCCCTGGAGGCCCTCGCGGCGCGGTGGGGTCTGGGGAACGCCCTGCAGCGCCTGCTCCTCACGCTCCAGGCGTAGAGTGCTAGCTTAGGCAAGCCTAACTAAGCAGAACCTCGTATGTCGCCCAGAGCAGGGAGAACCTCGTGGCAGAGCGGCCGCAACGCCGGACACCGAAGGCGCAGGGGGCGCAGGTTCTGCGCACCGAGCAGATCACCCCGCACATGGTGCGTGTGGTCCTCGGTGGCGAAGGTCTGGCCGATTTCGCCCTGGCGGGCTTCACCGACCACTACATCAAGCTGTGCTTCGCACCCGAGGGCGCGGACTACGCCCATCCCTTCGACATGGCCGCGATCCGCGAGGAGTACCCGCGCGAGCTGTGGCCGACCACCCGGACGTACACGGTGCGCTCCTGGGACCCCGTCGCCCGGGAGATGACGGTCGACTTCGTGGTGCACGGCGACGAGGGCCTCGCGGGCCCCTGGGCGGCCCGGGCACTCCCCGGTGACCAGGTGACCTTCCTCGGGCCCGGCGGCGGTTACGTCCCGGAGGCCACGGCCGACTGGCATCTGCTGGTGGGCGACGAGAGCGCCCTGCCCGCGATCGCCGCGGCCCTGGAGCACATGCCCGAGGGCGCGTCGGTCCACGCCTTCGTGGAGGTACCGGACCCGTCGGAGGAGCAGAAGCTCGTGTCGCCCGAGGGCGTCTCGGTCACCTGGCTGCACCGCGGCGACCGCCCCGTCGGAGCGGCGCTCGTCGAGGCGGTGTGCGGTCTGGAGTTCCCCGAGGGCGAGGTGCAGGCGTTCGTCCACGGCGAGGCGGGCTTCGTGAAGGAGATCCGGCGCCACCTCCGCCTGGAGCGAGGCATCCCTCTCGGACAGCTGTCGATCTCGGGTTACTGGCGCCTCGGCCAGAACGACGACGCGTGGCGTGCGGTCAAGCGCGAGTGGAACGAGCAGGTGGAGCGCGAGCAGGAGAGCGCCGCCTGACGCCCCTCCCCCTTCGTCTCGTCGCGAGCCCGGTCGCCGTTTGACGGCGACCGGGCTCAGCGCGTTCCCGGCCATACCCCGTTCGTTCCCCCGTTCAAGTGAGGCGGCGCACCCCATTGCCGTACGCACGTTCAAGGGCAGGGCGTGCGAAGATGTCCGATCGCCCACCAATCCGCAGGGCCGCCGGCTCCGAATCACCCAGGAAACCGAAGCGTGCTCCGGGAGGAACGTCCGCGTGAGAGAAGCCGTACACATCAGCGGGGTCCCCTCAGCAGGGCCCGACCTTCAGGAGCTGCTCGTCCAGGTCGCCCGGGGTGACCAGGATGCCTTCACCCGGGTGTACGACCAGGTCAGCGGCCCGGTTCTCGGCCTGGTGCGGAGTGTTCTCCGCGATCCGGCCCAGTCGGAGGAGGTGGCCCAGGAAGTGCTCGTCGAGGTCTGGCGTACCGCTCCACGCTTCCAGCCGTCCCGTGGCAGCGCCATGAACTGGGTGCTGACGCTCGCCCATCACCGGGCCGTGGACCGGGTCCGTTCCGCCGAGGCCACGTCCGCGCGGGAGCACAAGGCCGCGTTGCTGGACCGCACGCCGGAGTTCGACGAGGTGTCCGAGCAGGTCGAGAGCCGGCTGGAGAGGGAGCAGGTCCGGCGCTGTCTGCGGACGCTGTCCGAGCTGCAGCGGGAGTCGGTGACGCTGGCGTACTACCGCGGACTCACCTACCGCGAGGTCGGCGAACTGCTGTCCGTTCCGCTGGGAACCATCAAGACACGCCTGCGCGACGGGCTCATCCGCCTGCGCGACTGCCTGGGGGTGAGCGCATGAGCACGGCCGAGCTCCACACGCTGACCGGGGCGTACGCCCTGCACGCGCTGCCGGACGACGAACGCCTCGCGTTCGAACGGCATCTGGGTGCCTGCGAGGCCTGCGCCCAGGAGGTGCGCGAGCTGTCCGCCACCGCCGCCCGGCTCGGGCTCGCGGTCTCGGCTGTCCCGCCGCCCGCTCTCCGGGACCGGGTGCTGAGGGAGATCACGACCGTGCGGCAGGACGCCCCCTCCCACCAGCGGGGCTCCCGCGCCGCGGCGTCCCGCGGACGCGCCGGCCGCTGGCCGACGTATGCGCTGGCCGCCTGCGTCGCCGCCGCCGCCGCTTTCGGCGGGGTCGCCGTGTGGCAGAACCAGCTCGCCCAGGACGCCCGGCAGGAGGCGGCCCGGGCCCAGCTGCACAACGAGCGGGTGGCCCAGGTGCTGACCGCGTCGGACGCCAGGACCAGCGCGTCGGACCTGGCCGGCGGGGCGCGGGGCACCGTCGTGGTCTCGAAGAGCGTGAACCGCGCGGTGTTCCTGGCCTCGGACATGGCACCTCCGCCCGGCGGCAAGGTGTACCAGCTGTGGTTCGACGACGAGGGCACCATGCGCTCGGCGGGGCTGATGAACCCGTCCGCCTCGGACGACGCTGTGCTGCTGGACGGGCCCGTGGACACTGCGTCCGGGATGGGCATCACCGTGGAACCGACGGGCGGATCCGACCACCCGACGTCTGATCCGGTGGCACTGATGGACTTCCAGGACGCCTGAGCGGCCCCCGGAGACGGGTGTGCCCCCGGCCTCGAACACGAGGCCGGGGGC